>CBDUXC010000454.1:0-2041 GCA_965371065.1 uncultured bacterium | reverse complement strand
TGAGGCTTCCTGGCCAGGCCGGTTACGACGCCGTCGCGTTGGCCGACGTACGGCGCTTCGACTTCCTTCGGCTCGGCGGCGAGTTCCTGCGGCTCGCCGGCGAGTTCGATATCTGTCACGCTGTCTTCCCGACGCCGTACTTCAAGTGGGTTTGGCCGCTCAGGGCCCGGGGCGTCCGCTTCGTCGCCCACTGGATCGGGACCGATTTATATCAGGTGAAGACACGGCCGCTCGCGCGCCTGCTCTTCCTGGCGGCCGCGCCCGGAATCGCGGCTCATATCGCCGACGCACCCTGGTTGGCGGAAGATCTGGCGCGCCGGGGAATCGACGCGGCGTTGGTACCGACTATCTCCGGACGGATGGACGGCGCCGGGCCTATACCGATGCCCGACGAGTTCGCGGTGTTGGCTTACGTACCGGACGACCGCCGGGATTTCTACGGCTGGCCGACCGTAAGAACCGTGGCGGAAGCTTATCCGGACGTTCCGGTACACGTAGTCGGCGGCGACGGCCCCGGCGACGCACCCGCTAATGTCTTCTTCCACGGGCTGACCGACGAGATGGAGCCGATATACGGGGCCACGTCGGCGTTGATACGCCCGACGGTCCACGACGGGCTCAGCCAAATGATTCTAGAAGCGTTGATTCGAGGGAGGCAGGTCGTCTGGTCGCGGGAGTTCCCGGAGTGTATGTACGCGACTACCGTCGACGAGTTCGTCCGGGCCGTCGGCGCGCTTCGAGCCGATTGCCCCTTTAACAACGCCGGCGCCCGTCTGGCAACCGAACAATACAGCCCGGCGGCGGCGGTGAAAGGTTTAAAAAACGTTTATTCGCGGCTTATTTCCGACGACAGCGCGTAACTTCTAAAACCGGCTCTTTTTCCCTTCGATTGATATTCACACCCGGACGGACGGCCTTGACAGAATACGGCCGGTCGGTTATCAAAATACCGTCGACGAAACAGCCGGGGTGACGGAACTGGTAACGTGGCGGCCTTAAAATCCGCTGGGCCTTTGTAAGGGTTCCGCTGGTATCGGGGAGTTCCGGGCGTTTCCCGTCCGTGTCTCGCCAGCGTATCATTTTCTACTTGACAGGTATGGGTTAGATAGTTATTGTGACGACGATAATACTTGACTAAAGTACTAAGGTTATTAGAGGGGAGGTAAATAGAGAGGGTTTTTAGAGTCATTTGGGGAATATTCCACTAATTACTTGGAAAACGCAGATCGCGTTTTTTTCTGGTATCTAATGAGAGCAGAATACTCAAGTTTTACGGATAACAAAGTTGATAAAGCAATATAGCGGGAATTATTTCACGAGTGGAGGGTTCAGTTAACGTATCTAAAAGGCTTTGCGAGAATACGTCGACATAATCCAATCCTCCTTGGGTTATAAAGCAGTGAGGGGTCGCGAGTTGCGCCCCAAGGGGGGGGAAATCTAAAGGATATGTGTTCGGAGGTTTGTACTATGCGCGGAAGAAACATAACCCGGTGATTTCCCCTCTTCGACGACATGAAAAGGCTTAATGAATTTAGAAAGAAGAGCCGTTATTAATACCGGGAGAACGAACACAACGTCTTAACACAACCGAAAGGAAGAAAAGATGAAGAACGCGATTCTACTAACTACAGTGGTTATATTGGCGGTCGGCTCGTTCGGGCCGGCGATGGCCATAGAAGACCTGGAGCAGCCTATTCAGGTAACGAGCCGCATTTACACGTACTATCGCTACGATTTTACGAGTTACGCCGACGATGACGACAAGGGCGCGAACGAGTTCGATTTGAGCAGGGCTTACGTTCGGTTCAAAGGTAAGATCTCCGATAAGGTCAAAGCGGAAGTAACGGTCGACGCCGGAAGGGAATATAATTACACCCTTATCGAAGAACCAATTATCGACGAAGGCGGAAATACCGACTACAGGTATACGCTCACGAGGACGAAAACCAAACTGCGCGTGTTCGTCAAATACGCGTACGTCGACGTAGCGGAAGTTTTGCCGTACCACCACAGTCAGGGCGGAATGGTCCCGACGCCGTGG
>CBDUXC010000453.1:0-2044 GCA_965371065.1 uncultured bacterium | reverse complement strand
TAAAGGGGGCGCGACGACAATATAACGCGGCGCGTATAAACCGCGCCGCTTCTATATCTTGGCCGGGTAGCGGCGAGTTTCACTCGCCGGCGGTGGAAAACCGCCGCTACCCGCGATATAGAAGTGATACCGCCCGATTCATCGGGCGGTGCTTAACGAGCGAAGCTGCGAACGCCGACTTCAGTCGGCGGCGGCGCCGATAAACCGCGCCGCTTGCCGTAGACGAGGGAAGGTTCGGGGTGCGCAGCCGCGAAATACCTTGCATTTACGGGTTATGCGTATTAATATCTTCGTCCGCAAAGTGCCATGATTCCTAAAGGGAGTTAGTTAGGCGTGTTAACGGCTAATAACAAGTTTTTAACGCTTTATTTGGCCGCGTTTTTTACCTTATGCGGCGCGGCGTACGCCGTAACGCCCGACCTCCTCGACGGCGGGGGCGCCGCGGCCGCCGGCGCCGTCGAACGTTTCGCCACGGCCGGCGAATACGCTGAAGCCGGCTGGTTCTCGATGGTCTATGTCGGCGACGAGGACGCGGCCGGTGAGTACTTCGACCGCGCGCTGGTGTTGGACCCCGGCGACGCCGACGCGATAGAAGGGGCCGCGTGGCTCGCCCTTACCCGGGGCGAGATGGACCGGGCATACGAGCTGTGGACCGATTATATCGGCCGGTATCCCGACAGGATAGAAGCCGAAGCGCTCGCGCGCCACATAACGCTTTTCGACGGGTCGGTACCCGAGTATACGAAAGCGCCTGATATATTGCTAACCGCGGCCCGAAGTCCAAAAGCGACTCCCGAGTTTAGAGAAGCGGCGAAGAGGGCGGCGGTCGAGTTGTTGTTGGACGCCGGGCGCCGCGCCGAAGCCGAAGACGTATTAAACGCTTCCGGCTACTTGACCGGCTGGGACGTCTGCGGCGTCTACGGCCGGGCCGGGATGTACGACCTGTTTTATACGTTCCCGGTAGAAGAAGACCTTGAGTCCGTCCCGGACGTTACGTACGGTCCGGACGAATGGCTCCGTTCCGACGGCGGCGAGTACTCGGTCGACTTCTACGGTATGCTCGGTATCAGCGACGGCGTGGCGTACGCGAAGAAAAATATCATTGTCGACGACGGCCCAGCTTTGCTCGAGGTTACGGGCGACGATTACTTCGTCGTTTTCTACAACGGCGCCGAGGTCCTACGGCACACGCCCGATGGCGATATCGCCAGGGTAGTCCATAGGGTAAGGCTGGAGCTCCCTCCAGGACCGGCTCGCTTGCTAATCAAGACGAGGCCGAACTACGATAATACGTACGGTGTAGATAACTATTGGGACGTTAGCGTACGGTTGCTCGACCCGGGTACGCTGGAGCCGCTTGACGTGCGGCCCGGCGGCAAAGGCCGGTTAGATTCTATCCCGGAAGTATTCGAAACGAAAACGGAGCCGATGGCGGGGTTGGCCGATAACCTTTACTCAGCTTTGATAATGACCGACGAGGGCGACTGCGACGCGGCCGTCGAACACATAGACAGGTTGGTCGCCGCGGCCCCGAAGTGCTCGTTGTACCATATGATTTCGGCGTATATACGTTTGATGGGCGGTACGCCTTTCTGGACCGCGGGCGCCAAGTCCCAGCTTCGGTTCGCCGAGGTCGAGGATCCGAAGAACGTGCTGGCCGTCGAGGAGTTGGGCGTTTTTGCGTCTGCGGAAGGGAAACGCGATAAAGCGCTGGAGAAGTACAGGGAAGCGCTCGAGATTCGACCCGACTACGTAAGCGCGATTTGCAGCGTCGCCGAGATAACCCGCTACGAAGAGTGGGACCCGGAGGCGGTCCGAATGTGCGAGCGGGCGCTTGAGTTGAACTCGAACTCGCACCGGGCCCTTAAAGTGCTGGCCGGGTACTATTACGATAATGACAACGTACCGACGGCAACCGAATATTACGAGCGGTATCTAGGATTGAAAGCGCGGGACCGGGACGCAAGGCTCCGGCTCGCGGAGGCTTATATATTCCTGGGACGATTGGAAGACGCCCGGCGTCAATACGAGCTGATATTGGAAG
>CBDUXC010000452.1:0-2047 GCA_965371065.1 uncultured bacterium | reverse complement strand
ATCGACCTTCACGGGCGACGAGCGAACCACGATCGGGCTCGAGCCGCGGGAAAAGAACGTTAAGTTCGGGTATTAACGGCTATTTCCAAAGGTGAAGGACGAAGAAACTAAAGATACGTTAATCGCCGGCGGGCACGTCGTGGACCCGGCGGCCGGTTACGACGGCCCGGGCGACGTTTTGCTATCCGGCGGTTTCGTTTTGGCGGTGGGCGAGGGGTTAAGCCCGAAGCGGGATGCCGAAGTAGTTGACGTAACCGGCTGTTACGTCTTCCCCGGGCTGATAGATATGCACGTCCACCTACGGCAACCGGGCCGCGAGGACAAGGAGACCATCCGGACCGGGACGATGGCGGCCGCGGCCGGCGGCTTCACGTCCGTGGTCGCGAAGGCGAACACCTTTCTCGTGATGGACAACCCGGCCGTCGTGGAGTTCGTCCTTTCGACGGCCGAGCGGGAAGGTTACGCGAACGTCTGGCCGGTCGGGTCCATCACAGAGGGTCTTAGAGGATACGGCCGCTTGAGCGAAGTCGGCGGACTAAAGCGGGCCGGCGTAGTCGCCCTGTCCGACGACGGCGTTCCGGTCGTAAATAGCGACGTAATGGCCCGGGCTCTCGAGTACTCGCAAGACTTCGACGTCCCGGTCATAACCCACTCCGAGGACTACGGTCTCTCCGGCGGCGGTTCCGTTGACGAAGGAACCGTTTCGTTTTCCACCGGCCTGGCGGGTATCCCGCCGGAGGCCGAGGAGATACCGGTTGCCCGGGACATCGAACTTCAACGGGCGTACGGCGGCAAACTCCACGTGGCGCACGTGAGCGCCACCGGGACACTGGACCGGGTCCGCCGGGCGAAGGACGACGGCCGGGACATCACGTGCGAGACCGCGCCCCACTACCTTACGTTGACGGCGGACCGGGTCGCCGGGTTCGACACGTACGCGAAGATGAACCCGCCGCTCAGAAAAGAGGGGGACCGCCGGTCCCTGCTCGCCGGCGTCGCCGACGGGACCGTAGATTGTATCGTTACCGACCATGCTCCCCATACCGTCTGGGAGAAGGCGGAACCGTTCGCGGCGGCCCCCTTCGGCATAGTAGGGCTGGAGACGTCGGTCTTTCTGATATACAAGTACCTGGTCAAAACGGGGGTCGTTTCGGTTTCCCGGATGGTCGGGCTGATGAGCGCCAACCCGGCCCGGCGCCTGGGGTTGGAAGGTCGAGGGACGCTGGCGCCGGGTTCGCACGCCGACGTTACGGTCTTCGACCCGCGGCCCGAGTTCGTAGTAGATAACGAAGAGTTCAAGTCGCGGGGAAAGAACTCGCCGTACGTCGGCGAAAGAGTGAGCGGTAAAGTCGTACACGTCTGGGTAAGGGGGCGGCGCGTCGTCCGCGGCGGCGAAATAGTAGAGGAATAGGCTATGCAGCATTTCATTGATTTATCGACGCTGGACCGGACATCGAAGGAGAAGCTTCTCGAGGTTGCGGCCGAAATGATACCCCTGGCGGGCCGGCGGACCGACATCGCCGACGGGAAGATTCTCGCGACGCTCTTCTACGAACCTTCCACGCGAACACGCCTTTCCTTCGAGTCGGCGATGCTCCGGCTCGGCGGCGGCTGGCTCGGGTTCGCTGACGTGAAGGCAGCGTCGGTGGCCAAGGGCGAGTCGCTGGCCGACACGATACGGACAGTCGACAAGTACGCCGACATAATCGCGATTAGGCACCCCGCCGAAGGAGCGGCCCTGGCCGCGTCTCTCTACTCGGACGTGCCGATAATAAACGCCGGCGACGGCGGGCACCTGCACCCGTCGCAGACCCTGCTCGATATGATGACGATACGCCAGGAGCTCGGTCGACTTGACGGGCTGACCATCGTATTAGTGGGCGACCTGCGCTATGGCCGGACGGCGTCGTCGCTGGCGCTCGCGATGGCCGACTTCCGACCCCATGTCATAACCGTTACGCCGGAAGGGCTGGAGCTTCCGCGGCACATCTACAGGCGCCTCCGGGTCGATATGGGCGTAAATGTTTCCGAAACCCAAGACGTTCGT
>CBDUXC010000451.1:0-2055 GCA_965371065.1 uncultured bacterium | reverse complement strand
CAGCATATAATGAACTATTTATCGGGCCGTAAGGCCGTCAAAGGCGCGTACACGTACGAACTGCGGCCGTGTCCGCCAGCCCAATAATAAATATGAGCGAAGAACCTTTTTACGACGCGTTTTTCGCGAGTTCGGTCCGTTCTCACTTCCGCGGCCGGTTGGTTTCGATAACGCTCCTGCCCGGCGCCCGTTACGATGATGTGCTTATTGTCGCGAGGGGAGTAACTAACGAGGACCGCGTCGCCGCAGCCGAAGCGGCGCGCCGGGCGCTGGCCGGCGGTTCGCCGGTCGGTTACGTACTGATAGACGAAAAAAACCTTCCCGCCGTCGCGGCGGAGCCGGCGTTACTCGCGGCCGCGGCGCCGGGGGAGAGGCCGCGCGAAGATACGGAAGCGCTCGGCCGCCAACTGGCCGCGATGGTCTACCGGGCCGAGGGTTGTCTCGCCGCCGCCCGGGCCGAGGTCAAGGTCGGGCGCGTCTGGTCGGCGGTCGTGGCGGCGGCGGGCGCCGTCGAGCACGCTATCGCGGCGGCGGTTCTCGCGAAAGGGGAATCGCCGGCGTCGCCGACTGAAGCCTATTCGCTGTTCTATGAACTGTATATCAAATCGGAGGTATTCGAAGCCGATTACGCCGATTGGCTGGTAAAGCTGATGTCGGACCGGGCCGTCGCCGAGCGGACGTATCTGCTGACGGTCGACCCGAAGGACATGGCCGCGGACGTGGAACGGGCGACCGAAATCGTGATGAATATTAAGGTACATCTGGCCGGCGAGGGGTTGTTGCCCGTCGGCGATGTCGGATAACTGAAGGTAGTAATAAGGTTCGAGAACCCGGCCGCCGAGCGACCGGGCTTTTTGTTCCCGAGGGGTTCGGTAAATCGAGTTTGACATTCCACCGGCGCCTATTATAATGATACCGTGGAGTATCGGCTGGACGAGCTGGCGGACCGGGTCGCCGAGGTGCCCGACGAGACGGGCGTATACTTGTTTAAGGCGGACGACGTCCCCGTCTACGTCGGGAAGGCCGCGTCGCTGAGGAAGCGGCTCGCGTCGTACGTGAACCCGACGGCCGGCGCGGACCCGAAGACCCTGGCGATGCTCGAGGCCGCGGACGCGGTAGAGGTCATCTTCACCCGGACCGAGGCCGAAGCCCTACTTCTCGAGGCTAACCTGATAGCTCGTTACGAACCCAAGTACAACATAGAGCTGCGCGGCTTCCCGTACGTAAAGGTTACGAAGGAGACGTACCCGCTGGTGGCCGTTACCAGGGAGGCGCCGGGCCCCGGCGCGCGGTTTCTGGGGCCGTTCACGGACGCGACCAACCTTCGCCGCAACGTCTATTTAGTCAACCGGGCTTTCGGGTTGAGGACCTGTCATTACGACCTGGACCGGCGCCCGCCGGCCCGGGCGTGTCTGGACTATGAGATGGAGCTTTGCGTCGCGCCGTGTGTCGGCGACATTACCGCCGACGAATACGGCGAGTTGGTCGACGACGCGGTCCGGTTCATCCTGGGTAAACGGACGGCCATCTTCCGGGACCTGGAAGGCAGGATGAAAGCGGCTTCCGGCGAGCTCCGCTTCGAGGACGCGGCCAAGCTTCGGGATATGCTCGAGGCGCTGCGGGAGGTCGCCCGCGGCCAGGTCGCCGTGACGCCCAAGAAGATTGACCGGGACGCGATCGTATATAAAGTCGCGGGCGACGAGGTGTACTATGTCCTTCTGAGGGTCCGCGAGGGGCAGCTCGTCGACAGGTTCGCCGCCGCCGCGACGGCGCCCGCGGGCGACCCGCTCGAAGAGTTCCTCTTGAGTCATTATGGCGACGGGAGCGACGTGCCGCCGGTGATAGTCGTAAGCCGTAAAGTCGAGGGCAAGGAGAGCGTCGAGGGGTACCTGGCGGGTTTACGCGGCGGACCGGTATCTATTGAAAGGCCGTCGAGGGGTTGGACCGCGCGGCTACTGGATACCGCGAGAAAGAACTTGCGCTTCTTCGTTGAGTCGCGGACTCTGGCGGCGGCCCGTCGGGGCGACTTCGACAAAGCGCTCGAAGAACTTGCGA
>CBDUXC010000450.1:0-2059 GCA_965371065.1 uncultured bacterium | reverse complement strand
GGTCCTTTCGTCTCGGCCGCGTTGATAACCACCGGTATCCTGATGCTCAGCCGCGTTTTCAGGATGGTCGAGCTGATTATTACCCGGGGCATGGAACTACTTACGGTGGCCGAGCTGTTCGTTTATCTCGTTCCGTGGCTCATGCAGTACACCGTACCTATGGCGGCGCTCGTCGCGACGCTGATGGCTTTCGGCCGGCTGTCCGGCGACAACGAGGTCGTGGCCCTTAAGTCTTCGGGTGTGGGGTTGTACCGGCTGGCGGCGCCTGCCCTGGCGGCGGCGCTCCTGCTCTCGGTCGGGATGTACTTCTTCGACGACCGGGTCGTTCCCGCGTCCAACTTTCGGTTCCGCGAGCTCCTGTTCCACGTTTCGGCGGTCCGGCCCGATTTGGAGCTAAAAGAGCGGGTGTTCATAAGCGACTTCCCGGGCTACGAGGTGTATATCGGTAGGATAGACCCGGCGACCGGGCGGCTGTACGAAATAACCATATTTCACGAAAAAGAAGGGATGCTCGACAACATAATAATCGCGCGCGAGGGCGAAGTCGTTCCGGCCGAGGGCTTGGCGCAACTTACCCTTCGGCTTTACGACGGTGAGATGCATAAAAGCGAAACCGATAACCCGGGTACGTACCGGCGTCTGCGGTTCCAGGAGCAGCTCGTGAACTTACCGTTCGGGGACGTTGCCGATAGAGCCGAGTTCGCGAAGTCGGACACCGAGATGACCGGGCGGGAACTGAGGCTCGCGATCCGGAAATTAAACGAAGGGCTGACCGTACTCGACGAGTTGGGCCCGTCGACCTTTATAGCGGAGCAATACCGGGAAGAGCGGCGCAAAGAACTCGTCAGGAAGCGTAACGTTTTTCTCGTCGAAGTATATAAAAAGGGAGCGCTGCCTTTGGCCTGCGCCGCGTTCGTCTTGATAGGGGTGCCGATGGGCGTGGTTACGCGCAGGTCCGGTAAGGGCGCCAACTTCGGCGTTAGCATATTCTTCTTCCTCGCGTACTACGTAATGCTCCTGGGTGGCGAGAGCTTCGGCGATCGCGGTATCCTTCCGGTGTGGTTCGCCGTTTGGATACCCAACGCCGTGATGTGCGGTCTCGGGTTCTTCCTGCTGTATAAGGCCGCCAACGAAGTCGAAACTCTCACGTGGGTCCGGAAGGTAATACCGTCGAGGGAATGGTTGAGAGTATTGAAACGTAATAAGACGAAACCCGAAAAGTAAAGCCGGGCTTCGAGCCCGGCTTGCGTTTTTCCTTGAACGTACGTATCTGATTTATTACGCGGTTGAACGTATAACGTACCCCGCCTTAACCGTTCGCGGTTAGGCGGGGTATCGCGTAAATTAGTCGGACGTAATCCGCTCTTAGTCGTT
Source organism: uncultured bacterium (assembly GCA_965371065.1). Taxonomy (GTDB): domain Bacteria; phylum RBG-13-66-14; class B26-G2; order WVWN01. The sequence goes on along the minus strand of CBDUXC010000450.1, from coordinate 685 downwards.
CCACCAACAGGACCACTCGCCGCCGCCGTACTCGGACGTTACGATGAGGGTGAACTTGCCGCCGCCGGAGAGCTGAATAATTTCGCCTTCGGCCAACCGGAAGTCGCCCAACTCGTCGTCGTACATACCGTAAACGGTTACCCAGAAGTCGGCCTCGACCGGCCACTCGTACGTTACCTCGATGTAGTCCGAGTTGGCGTATACGACGAACTCGTCGTAGTCGTCTATGTCCGCCAGGTAACCGCTTTCTGAATGGTACCCCGCCAGTGCCGGTACGGCCGCGAGTAAGGTTAATAAAACCGATGCCGTTAATGCTTTTTTCATTTCCGCTCCTGTCTTTACCGCAACCGTCGTATAGCCCGGTTGCATGGGTTAACGTTCTATCGTTTTTTGCCGGTTATCAGCCCTGGTCTTCCCAGGTGGCAGTCCACGACCCGGCCCCTTTGACCGAATAAATTTGTATCGTGAACTTGCCGCCGCCGGAGAGTTGGATGGTTTCGCCTTCGTTCAGGTTAAAGTTGCCGAGTTCGTCACCGTACATCCCGTATACGGTAACCCAGTACTCGGCGCCCAGCGGCCAGGTGAATACTACGTCGACGAATTTATTCTCCAGGTTCAAGTCCCATGAATCCGAATCGGCCGGGCCGGACAGATACCCCGTTTCGGTGAAGACCCCGGCGCCGCG
>CBDUXC010000449.1:0-2065 GCA_965371065.1 uncultured bacterium | reverse complement strand
CTCGTAGGCACGATCGGGGTCGGCGAATGGGGCTGGACGCCCGAGTTCCCGGCCTCGCCGTTCCTCAGATACCTCTGGGCCAAGCCGTTCTTAATGTTGGAGAAAGAAGTAACGTGGTAAAGGAGGGATAAGCGATGAAAAAACTTAAGTACATAACGTTAGGCTTAGCGCTGGTAGCTGTAGTTTTGTTCTATAGCTGCGCCGACCTGACGCCGCCGTACGGCGGGTGGTTGTGGGTAGTTACTAACGAACCTGAACGTATCGGCAAGCACCACCGAGGGGGAATTATGCGGTTGGACCCGTCGACCGGTGAAACGGTCGATGAGTACCTCGCCCCGGCATCCTGGGACGGCGATAACCTCGGCCTGGCGTTTGGCAACGGGTTGGTGTGGGTGGGGTGGGAAGAAGGTGACCCGTACCAGGGCTACAATTGGTTCATAAAATGGCTCGACCCCTCTACGGGGAACGAAGGGGAACCTGTAGAATTGGAACATACGCCATCTGGGTTAACTTGGGCCGGGAACGAACTTTGGGGTATACGAGGACATTACTTGTACCGTATTAACGTTATTACGGGGGAGCTTGATAACGAAATAGAATTAAACGGAGGAGTTATATCCGTATCCGGAAACGGCTTAGCTTGGGACGGATCGTACTTCTGGGCGACTAACGGTTACACCGCTGACGAAAAAACTATCTGCAAAATCGACCCGAAGTCGGGCGAAGTGTTGAAGCATATAAAAGCCCCTTGCGAACACCCGGTAGGTCTGGCGTGGGACGGGGGCGCCCTATGGGTAAACGACGAGGAAAACCGTTACGCATATCGGGTTTCGCCTAAAGACGGCGACGTACTCGGGTCCTACTACTACCCCTTCGACAGCGGCCAGTTCCCGTACGGCCTGGCGTTCGAGTTTCCGGACGGGACCGGGAACTGAGGTGTAGTATCGTCACCGTAAATCAACCCCCTTCCGAGGGGGTTTTACGTCCGCACCCGCGAGGTCGACACCCTCCGTCTAGTCTGTCCCTGGGAGTGGGTGAAATGCGGCCGGGATTTCAAGGACCGGCCGAACGGTAAGTACCTCGGCGGTATTAACAAGCTCTCCGGCGCCGGTTATTGCATGCCCCGGGACGACGACACGCACATGTGGTGGAAGTCCCACGCCGGCGACGTGGCCGTAGCCGAGTGGAACTGGTCTTATACGTTACCTGATTCTCAATACCTGAAATACCTGTGGTGGGACCCGTTCATTATGTTCGAGAAAGAGGTAACGTGGTAATTTTCTAGGAAAGAGGGGGTAATTATGAAGACGTTAAAGGCGATAGCGATAGCGGCGGTCTTAGTCGCGTTTATCGGATGCGACGATGACTGGATAATGGACCTGGAACCGCCGTATGGGGGGTTTATATGGCGCGTTTCCAACGGTACTTCTGGTTATGTCGGTAAGTTAAATCCAGTTGACGCTACTTGGATTGAAGGTTATGGGACTCCTTTTAGGTCGGGCTTTAACTACGACGCGGCGGCCGGCGACGGCCGGGTGTGGGTTGCTGGTATTATATCTATTGATGACCTGCCGGGCCTATATATATGGGAGGTTAACGGAGACACTTTCCGTGCACCGGCTCACGGTCTAACGTGGGACGGCGAATACCTTTTTTGGGGGGGGGGCGACCACCTTTATCGTATTAATCCCGACACGCACGAAAGTGAGTTAGTTCTAACTGCCGGAGATGGCCGCTTTGGTGACGCCGGGCTGGCATGGGACGGTAATTACTTTTGGAGTTTGCTTACGACTAGGAAAGTTATTTTCCAGCTTGACCCTATGTCCGGCGATATATCGCATACGATCGTACTCCCCGCGCAAATCGAAGGGCCCCGGGGCCTTACGTGGGACGGCGAGGCTTTGTGGGTAAACGACGTTAAGTGGGACAGATTGTACCGAATCTCCTCTAAAGACGGCGCAATACTCGGTTACCACGAGATGTCGCCGCCGGGGCGCTTGCCGCCGCCGGCGCCTTATGGCCTGGCGTTCGAGTTCCCGGACGGGTCCGGGAACTAAGGGGTAGT
>CBDUXC010000448.1:0-2067 GCA_965371065.1 uncultured bacterium | reverse complement strand
AAATTGGGACTTCCGACAGTTCCGTCAGTAACGAAACTGGAAGTGGACAGCGACAGCCGCTATGTTACGGCGACGCGCGACGTTGAAGGAGGCAAGGAGACCCTCAAGGTCCCGTTCCCTGTGGTCCTTACAGCACAGAAGGGGCTAAACGAACCGCGCTATCCGTCTATACTCGGCATTCGGAAAGCCAAGAAGCGAGAAGCGCAAACGTTTAAACCGGCGGACCTGGACGTCGACCTGACGCCCAAAATAATTACGACGAAAGTAGAACTACCGCCGAAGCGGCAGGCGGGGCAAATAATCGAGGGCGACGCCGCAGCAGCGGCGAAGAAGCTGGCCGAGATTATCTCGGGGGAACTGTAGGGAGCATAGATGCCAAAAGAACTCTGGGTCGTTTGCGAGGTCAAAGACGGGCAAATCAAGCGGGTAGCTTACGAGATACTCGGGAAGCTGGACGAGCTCCGGAAAGAAGATAAGGTTGCAGCTGTGGTCCTCGGCGCATCGGGGGAAGCCGCGGCCGAGTTAAACGGCTATCCGGTCGATACGGTCTATTCGGTCGAAGCACCGGTCCTGGAGAACTACACGACTCTCGGTTACACGAAAGCTCTAACCGACCTGATTAACGAGAAAAAACCGTACGCGGTGCTCTTCGGCGCGTCGATCCAGGGCCGAGACTTGAGCGCCCGGACGGCGGCCCGACTGGGCGTTGGTCTGGCCGCCGACTGTACCGACTTCTCGCTGGGACCCGACGGCGCCCGGTTCACCCGGCCGATATACGCCGGCAAAGCCCTCGCGACGGTCGAGATAACGGGCGACCCGGTCATCGCGTCGATACGCCCGAACACTTTCCCCGCGCCGGAGCCGACCAACGCCAACCCGGAACTAGTAACGGTCGCCGCCGACGTATCTGAAACGGACCCGGGCGTTGAGGTCGTCGGGCGGGAAATGACCGCCGGCGAGACGGTGGACCTTACCGAAGCCGATATTATCGTCGCCGGCGGCAAGGGGATGAAAGACCCGGAGAACTTCGAGATGCTCGCCGAGCTGGCGAAGCTCGTCGAAGGGGCCGTGGGCGCGTCCCGCTCGGCCGTGGACGCAGAGTGGATCGAGCACGCCCACCAGGTCGGGCAGACCGGCAAGACAGTAACGCCGAAAATATATATCGCGTGCGGCATCTCGGGCGCCATCCAGCACCTGGCCGGTATGAGCTCGTCGAAGAAGATAATCGCGATTAACAAAGACCCGGATGCTCCAATATTCGAGATAGCCGACTACGGCGTCGTCGGCGACCTTTTCGACGTTGTGCCCAAACTCATCGAGGAACTGAAGAAAGCGAAAGCGGGATAATGCCAACTAGAGAACTCTTCTGGAACGTCCCGTTCCACGAGATAACGTACGTAATAGCCGCCGTCGCCGTACTAGCGGCGGTTATTCTTTTCGTCAAGCAAATCCTCCGATGGCGCCTCGGGAAACCCGAGCGACGGACCGACCGACTTCCGCGCCGCTTCGCCAACCTTATAACCGGCGGTCTACTGCAAACCAAAACCTGGCGGTCGGCGTTCCCGGGCGCTTTCCACGGGCTCATCTTCTGGGGCTTCTTCGTCCTGTTCATAGGAACCGTAATCCTGACCGGCTACGAGCACTTCGGCGTCCCGGTAGTCAAGGGGACCTTCTACCTTATATTCTCGCTGGTCCTGGACGTCTTCGGCCTGCTCGTGCTGATAGGGTTGGTTCTGGCGGCCGTTAGACGGTATATTATCCGCCCTCGGGAACTGGACAACGAGTCCCGGGACTTTCTGATACTCTTCCTAATCGGGTCAATAATCGTAACCGGGTTCCTGGTCGAAGCGTTCCGAATAGCCTACTTCAAGAAGCCGTACGAGGCGTACAGCGTAGTCGGTTGGTTTGTCGCGAAGCCCTTCTGGGGGGTGAGCGACCCCCTTCTACAGTGGCTGCACTTCGGATTCTGGCTGGGGCACTTCGTTCTAAGCCTGTTGTTCTTTATACTCCTGCCCGTAACCAAGCTCTTCCATATTTTCGCGGCGCCGGCGGCCGCGTTCTTCGCGG
>CBDUXC010000447.1:0-2077 GCA_965371065.1 uncultured bacterium | reverse complement strand
AAATAAGTGCGAGACCGAAAGTCCCGCGCGTTCAACGGTTAACGGACGGTAAAAAACGAGTACAAACTTGTAACGCCGGCGGTTTAGTGATACTATCCGCCGCAAACCAAGGCTTACGAAAACGCTACTACTTCATCGCGGCATCGCCAGAGCGCGGTAAAGTCAGCGTGGTTTTTTGTAAATTTTACGATTAATTACCTTTTTACTTATCATAATGCATCGTTTCCGTAATAACCTGATTTTCCTGACACTTACGACGGCCTTTTTCGTCGGCTTCGTCGGGTCGACCGCTTATGAAGTCCCGGACGATTGGACAGTGTTCGAACAAATAGTTCGGTTGTTGGAGCGGTACGGCGTGGACGTGGAACCGTCGGACCTCCCGGCGCTATTCGCACTGCTCCGGGAACGAGCCCTATACGCCCTTTCGCGGGGCCGGGCGGTCGGCCTGGCCGCCAAATTCGAAGCGCCGGGCGAACCCGAAACGACCGAAGAACCGGTCGAACCGATAGTGCCGGACGAAAGGCCGATAACCCCCGTGGTCCACGACGCCGAAACTATGGACGACCTGCTCTGGATTGTCAAACCGGACTACTTCATAGCTTATCCCGAAGGCGACCCGAAGTTGAAAACCCGGTACCCCGACCTCTCCCTGTACTTCCCGAGGTACTTATGGTTCTACGGCGACCCCGCGCCATTTACCGACTCGTATGAAGAGTCCCGTGCCAAAGCCCGCGGCTACATCTACTCGGGCGGCTTCGAAGCGGAGGTCGACCGGGCAGTGATGAACAGGGTCCGAAAGCGTTTTATCGAGGAACAGGAGTATCTGGCGTGGGAAGAAGAACAAGGGCTTATCCCCGACTTCGAGCTCCCCCACGAGTCTCAGATTGAGTTCGAAGGGCGGAAGCTCTTTTCGGTCGGTTACGCCCATACCAATTACGAAGATTCCGCCTCGGGCATAGAGTCCGGCGAAGATATCCAGATGGAGGGCGAACTCCAGCTTCGGATCGAAGGCACGGTAGTGCGGAAGACCCACGTTTACGTGGACTACGACGACACGCGGGAGAACGAAAACCGAAATCAGATATCGGTTATCTACAAGGGTGACCCGGACGAATTCGTCCAAGAGGCGGCCTTCGGCGACATTATGCTCTCCCTGCCGGCCACCGAGTTTGTATCCTACTCCAGCTCCAAGTCGGTCTTCGGCGCCAAGGTGGACCTGAAATACAGATGGGCCGAGTTTATGGTCATCGCGTCGCGGGAGAAGGGCGAGACCGAGGACGCCACGTTCACCGGCGGGGTCGAGCTTACGTCCCTGCAGATACAGGACACGGATTATCAGAAGCGTAAGTACTACAGGTTAAACGCCGGCCGAAACACCGACCCCGAACCAGAGTACGATGTGAGCAAAGGCGACGATTATTTCGAAAGCTCGTTCGTAGAAGTGGCTAAGACCGGCGGGCAACGGCCGGATGTCGTTATCTACATCTACCGACCCGGAAAAGCTGACGAACTGAAATTCGGATACAGGCGGATAATCGCTTACGAATATGAAGACAACGACGTATTCGACGGGACCCCGTCGGAAAGCCACAAAGACCGAGACGGTACTGTGTTAACTCACGATTTTTTGTCTTGGGAACCGCTTACGGTAACCACTGATTACGACGTTGACGTAGGGTCCGGCGTTATTAATTTTAAAACAACGATAAGTGAAGAAGATTATTTAGCGGTTGCGTATAAAGTTAAAGATACCGTACGGGGCGATTACGCAGTCGGTTACGATGGCGATGGAAACGTCGATTTTTTAAATATGAAACTACTGAAGGAGGACGGCTACGGCGGGTACCTCCAACGCTACGAACTGAAGAACCGCTACTACCTCGGCAGCACCAGTATCCAGGAACCGACTTTGTTCATAAAGATGTTCGATACTGTAAACAGCGAAAGAGACGCAGGCGGAACGGCTTACGTATGGGACTTCGGCCTGGATAGAAGCACGCCGCCGGACGACCAGGTGGATAACGAGTTCATAGACTTCGACTTCGGGCTCTTAATCGTACCCGACGATGACCGGGAA
>CBDUXC010000446.1:0-2079 GCA_965371065.1 uncultured bacterium | reverse complement strand
GACAAGGTTGTACAGACCGAATACGACGCCGAAGTAGAACAGGGGTATCCCGCATAGCTCGAAGTACGGTTGATAGAGCCAGAAGTAAACGATACCCATACCCATCAGCATCGCGCCGAGCAAAATAAGCCAGCGGACTTCCCGGTTCTTATACAGGGCGAAGCGGTGTATCTTATAGAAGTAGTAGAGCCGCCCTCGGGGGTGTCCGCCTTTTTCCCTCGGCGGTTCGCGCAATAGGAGCGCCGCCGGTGGCAACAAGACGAAGAAGGCGGCGGTCGCGTAAAAAGGTAACCGTAGGTCGACGGTGGCCAGGAAACCGCCAGCCGTCGTCGCGACGACGCCGGCGACGAGCATCAGCGAATACGCGTTCCCCTCTATACGTTTATATTTATCGGCCCGATTTTGTGCTACGAGGGTATCGTAGAGCATAGCCGTATCGCTGCCGGAAATCAACGACCCGGCGGCCGCCTAGAGTATTTCGGCTATCGTGAAGGTCCAGAAGGCGGTTCCGACGCCGTATATCGCGGCGCCGACGACTAGCAGGACGGACCCGAGGACCAACGTGATTTTCCGGCCGGCGAGGTCCGCGAGGAAGCCCGATGGTACCTCGAGTACTATTAACCCGGCGGCGAATATCGTTTGCAGGACCATAACCTCGGTCATCGACAGGCCGTTCGCGTTCAGGAATACGACGATGACCGGCGCGAAGAACACGACGTTGTGAAGCATCCTGAACACGTAGAGCAAGGGTACGTTTCTATTAAGCGTTTTTCGGTCCATATATCTCACCGGCAGTACTCACCGCCGGTTTTAATTTGTATATTATGTATATAAGGAACGGGCGGCACGTGCCGCCCGTTCGTTGTTCGCGCGTATTACTTTTCTGCCGTTAGTTGCCCCGCTCGGCCCACTTCTCCTTCATCATTTCGCCGCGTTCGTGCCACTTCTCTTTCATCAGGTCGCCTTCCCATTCGGGGATGGGTTCTTTCGGCGGAGCGGCGGGAGAGAGTAGTCCCCCGATCCAATCGCGGTACGCCCGGATCGTTTTCTTGTAACCCTTAGCGTCGGTCCCTTTCGGGTCAAGGCCTTTGCCTTCCATTATGTACGAATCGACCGTCGTTTTGATGTTACCCAGGTCCGTAATGGCTGAATCGCATTTCGCCAGGTTCGTACTTCCCGCACTGAACGACGGTCTGAGTACGTCAAGCAGGGAGACGCTCTTGTCGAGAGTGATCGAGCAGTAGACGTTATCCCAGCCGAGGGTGTCTTCGGCCGCGCCGAGGATGTCATACAGCTGTACAAGTACGTCATGTTGGGTCGGTTCGTAAACCGGCGCCATCGGTATTACAACGGTTTCGGTTTCTTCAGTCGTTTCGGTCGGCTCTTCGACCGCGATCTCGGTGAACTTACCTTCTTCTTCTTTGTCTCCGCCGCCGCAGGCGATTCCTAAAAAGAACACCGCACCCGCGACCATGGATAAGATGATAACCTTACGCATCGTTTTTCTCCTTTCAAAACTGAAGTTGGGTTAAATAAGCAGGCTTTTTTTACTCTTGTGAGTTCGGGATTATATATTCGTTTTCCGCTGATGTCAAATATTAATATATCTATTCTTCCAGTTGCTTGGCGTTGTTGAACGTTTGGACGCGCCCCGTGCTGCGCCGGGTTAACGGGCGTAAGTTCCGTTATTTTCCGCCGGAAGAGCTTATTAAACGTTCGCCCCGCTCCGATTTAACGAATCGGCCGCCTTCTTCGTTTAAGCCGTGAAGCAGGTATAACCGCACCGGTTCCGATTTTCCCTTCACTCGCTCCGGCGGTAACGGCGTCGCGTGGATATACTTATTTACCTCTTTGTACGTAGATTCGCTTATCAGTACCTGCCCGCGGCCGGTCTTAACTTCGATGCGCTGGGCCAGGTTCACGTTGTCGCCGATTACCGTGTATTCCATCTTCTTCTCGGAACCAATGTTGCCGGCTACCGCTTCGCCGGTGTTGATGCCTATTCCGGCGTACAGCGGGTCTTTGCCTGATTCGACTCGTTTATTGTTGAATTTTTTCAAGGCGGCTTGCATCTCCAGC
>CBDUXC010000445.1:0-2096 GCA_965371065.1 uncultured bacterium | reverse complement strand
ATAAACTTGGGGTTTATCCGCGCGCCGACGTGGGCGCTCCCGATACGATACGCCTGTTCGCCAAAGTCCTCGCTGTAGTTCCACGAGAACACGTTTTTGAGCCATCGTTCCAGGACTTCGACCGCCGTTTCGACGGGTAATGGGTGAGTTTCAAGGATGTTCAATAGCGTCGGGTGGGCGCTTATCGCTTTTACTACGTACGAAACGATTTTCGGGATGTAAGGTTCGATTTTCGGCGCCAGTTCGTTGAGCCTTTTTATATCCTGTTCGGTAAAACCCAGGTATTTTTTGGCCGCCTCCGCAGATTCCGCGATACTGACGGACCGTTCTTCCGCCTGTTCCATATACCCCATATCCTTCTACCTTTTTGTCGCTTTACCGAACGTTAATCTGTCAAAGCCACCTTGGTCCTCAGCGACGCTATCCTGGAGCGTAAATGCTCCACCTGTTGGCGCATACTTTCCCGCTCGTAGCGTTTATAATGGCGCTTCCTGAACGCGAGCTTCACGAGCAGGTTCAATAACTTGCGAGCGCGGAAGTACCCGACGATATCGAAGCTGAACAGATATTTCATCTTGAGCATAAACCGTCCGAAAAAGTGAGAGACTCTATCGACTTCGTACTGGGTTATGTAACCGGCTTCGCGTTCTTCTTCGAGCTCCCGGCGTATCCACCGCAGCTCAACTATCCAGACGATGACAATAAGGACGACGAACAGTACGGCAGCGCCCCAGTGGATTATAGTCGAGAGGAATATACCGGCGACAAGAGCATCACCCGGCAAGCTCACCAGCAGGTTGTGAAGTCCGTGGGCGGTCATAGCGGCGAGTAACCCGAGCAGAGCCAGTATAATACCGAAGAACCAGTTGCGGGACATCCGCGCCAATCCGAGACCGATTCCCGTCAGGGCCGTGAAGAACGCGTGGTTCATCGCGAAGACGAGTACGCGTAGGACGAATACGATGCCCATGTTAGCCGTGTCGCCGGCGCCGGCGATGTACATTATGTCTTCGACGAAAGCGAAACCGATACCGACGACGGCGCCGTATATCATTCCGTCCAACACGTCGTCGAACTCGCTTCGGAGTATCAAGAAAACGATAAACAGGGCGCAGGCTTTGGCCGTTTCCTCCACCAGCGGCGCGATGAAAACGGCCCCAAAGAAGTCTACGGCAAGTGGCCCGGCGAAGACGCCGATAGGGATTTGCAGGATAGTCGAGAATATCAAGGCCGCCACCACCGACGGCACGGCGCCCCATACGAATATCAAAAGAAGCAGCCAGATCGGTTCTTTTTCGAACCTATCGATCCACCAGATTATAAGCAGGTTGATTACCGTGGTAACCGAAACGGCGAAAAACGCCATCAACGCGTACTCCATATGGACTGCCTCCCGTTTAGGTGTTATCCCCTAAGACGCTTGAGCCAACTTCCCGCGGACCGTTGCCACCCGCGACCGCAACCGCTCGACCCGGTCGCCCAGCTTCTTCCTCCGCGTCCGCTCGTAAGCTCGTTTCTTGAACGCGAGCTTTACGAGCAAGTTCCGCAGTTTCCTCAGTCGGAAGTACCCGATTATATCGAAGTTCAACAGGAATTTAAACTGTAATTTCAGCCGGCCCGAGAAGCTTATCAGGTTATCCACCTCGTATTGCGTTACGTAACCCGCGTCGACCTCTTCGGCCAGCTTACGCCGGACCCAGCCCATTTCGATAATCCACACGACGACAACCAGGGCGATGAAGGCGGCGCCCGCCGTCCAGTGGATCAGGATGGAGAACGCGACGCCCATAATCTGGATTTCGGTCCCGGGGATACTCACCAGGAAGTTGTGCGCGGCGTGGGCCGCCATCGCGGCGAGCAAGCCGAAGAACGCGTAAAAAGTCCCCAGGAGCCAGTTCCCCGACAGGCGCGCCAGCCCCAGCCCGATCCCGGTCAGGGCGGTGAAGAAAGCGTGGTTCAGCGCGAAGACGATAACGCGGAGGAAGAAGACGAAACCCATCGCCGCGGCCCCGCCCTGGACGAGCGAACCCATCAGATAAGTGATGTCTTCGGTGTAAGCGAAGCCGATGCCGACGGCCGCGCCGAAAATCATACCG
>CBDUXC010000444.1:0-2104 GCA_965371065.1 uncultured bacterium | reverse complement strand
CGAACGACAATTAAATCAGTAAACTATGAGGGTGCCCGTACGTAGGGCCGTGCCTTCAGGCGCGGCCACCTTAAAAAAAGTTAATTTAACAAGTTCAGGGGCAGACATGCTCGGCCCCTACGCGAGCTGGCGCCCGACGAGGAGCGGGTCTACGCCGGCGCACGACTAAGAGAAATCCGATGCCGAGGGGTCGGAGAAGGATAACGGTTAATATGGATTATTTAGCCGGGCCGGAAGAACGGCGCGGCGTTTTTTATCGAGGATACCGGTTAAGTACGACCGTCCCGAAAGAAATTAAAAACTGACCGAAAAACCGCCGGTACCGCTCCAGTCCAGGTCCGAGTCTTTCAAGCCTATAAAGCCTTTAGAAAAGCCGAAATCCAGCTCCAACTCCTCGATTATCTGGTACGCAACGCCGGTTACCGCCGTCAGCGGCGTCGTATCGGGCCCTGTAGCGGCGCTGATTTCGGCGGAGAGCTTAACTTTATCTCCGGCCGGGACCTCAACGGCCCCCGAGTACGTTAACGTTCCCCTCTCGCCAACCACTCCGGTAGCGTCGTACTCGACGTTAAAGTGAGTAGCCAGAACCCATACGTTTTGGCCCAGGATTCCGATCACATTATACGCCGACCCCCCGAGCGTGTATTCGAATTTCAGAGACGTCGCCGGGCGAAGTTTCTTCTCTTCGAAAATATGAAACTTCATATTGATTTCCGCGGCTTCCAACCCCTCCTCGGGTTTGAGGTCCTCCGTCAGCTTAAAGCCGACGTCAAACCTACTGGTAACGCCGCACGTAAAATAAAATTTGACCGTTTGACTCCGCGTATCGTCGGCGTTCCAGTCGTATTCATAACTCGTCTGAAACTCGAACGTTTCGACCTCCTGCGTCTCGGCTTCGTCGGAGGTAAGGGGCCGGTTCTGGCGACCGGCGGCCGGATATGGAACGGCGAACAGCGATACCACCGCCGCCGCGGCGCATAATGCGATTACCCGTTTCATTCTTTACTCCTTTCGCGTTAGCGTACGTAACCTTTACAAAGCGGAGTGTTTTTTTAAGCCCGGCCGATTACGTTCAAGATAATACTTTATGGGGAACCGGCGGCCCGGCGCTTACGTCTATTCCCGAAGGGACCGAGTATATAATATATGTTATCCGTAGGGCGCGGTCGACCTTTAAATCGCGCTATTACGCCGCCTTTTTTATTGACGGCGTACTCATTAGGGTATAATATTAGACAACGGAGTAGAAAGGCGAAAAACGTAGAACAGTATGACCGTTATCTTAAAACCGACCCATAAAACCGTAAAAACTTATTACGAAACGCTTGCTGGATTCGACGAGCAGCGCGTCGACCACGAAATGGCGGTGCGCTCCGCCTTCCAAAGGCTCCTCGACGACGCGGCGAGGTCCGTGGGCTTGGTGTTCATTCCCGAGCTCGGCGAGGAAATCGAAGGGCGGACCGTACGGCCCGATGGGACAATCAGGGACGGGAACTACCTGCCGAGAGGTTACTGGGAAGCGAAAGACACCCACGCGGACCTGGACGCCGAGATAAAGAAAAAGAAAGCGAAGGGCTACCCCCTTACAAACACGATATTCGAAGATACCCGTATAGGCGTACTCTACCAGAGCGGATACGAGGTAGGGCGGTACGTTCTTTCGAAACCGGCGGAACTATGCAAACTACTTAACGAGTTCTTTTCGTACGAAGAACCGCACATAGAAAACTTCGAAAAAGCCGTCGACGAGTTCAAGAAGCGCGTCCCCGACCTCGCCCAAGCGCTGAACAAGAAGATTAAGGAAGCTCACAAGGACAACGAGCGGTTCAAAGAAGCATACGCGAATTTTTTCGAGATATGCCAGGTCTTCCTCAACCCGAACATAAGCCGCGACGCCGTCGACGAGATGCTCATCCAGCACCTGCTGACGGAACGGGTAATGCGCAAGATCTTCGACATAGGCGACTTCCGCGACCGCAATGTTATCGCCCGCGAAGTTGAGAAGGTCATAACGGCGCTGGCCAGCAAAAGCTTCAGCCGGCACGAGTTCCTGAAATCGCTGGACCGGTTCTACTTCGCGATAGAAGACGCCGTCGGGACGATA
>CBDUXC010000443.1:0-2113 GCA_965371065.1 uncultured bacterium | reverse complement strand
CATGCGGTAAACAGGACTTCATAGATATACCGGTCGCCGACCTGTACGAGACCGCTATGGCCAAGATGGAGTCGGGCGACGAGGACGAGGCCAGAGAAATATTCAAGCATATCCGGGCCAGGTCGGACGAACTCGCGGACGAAGCTCTGTATCGCGTCGGGGAGACTTACTATCGGCAGAAGCTGTACGACGACGCGTACGCCGAGTTCGCCCGGTTGATAAACCGTTACCCGGCCAGCCCCTGGTGCGATGACGCCCAATTTATGATGGGGATGTGCCGTCTGGACGCCGCTTTGGGCGTCGATAAAGACCCTACGTACATAGAGGAAGCGTCCGACGAGTTTTATACTCTTATCGAGGAGTACGAGGGCAGCGAGCTCGTGGACGACGCGTCCCGGATGATATACGAATGTCGACTGCGCCTCGCGGAAAAAGACCTGTACGTCGCGAAGTTTTACAAGAAAACGGGGAAGTACGAAGCGGCGATAGTTTATCTGGAGGCGATACAGGAAGACTATTCGGACCTGGACATAATAGCCGAGGTCTTATACGTCGAAGCCGAGTGTTACAAGAAGCAGGGTGATTCCAACAACGCCCGGTTCATATACGAGAAACTGGTCGACGATTATCCGGAAACCACGTACGGAGAAAAAGCCTCGGAACGCCTACTGGAAATGGGGGATTAAACTCCCAAGCCCTCGCCGAGGGCTTTTCTTTTATGGAGGGTAACGTAATAGCGGTTTTCGGCGGTACGTTCGATCCGCCGCACATAGGGCATTTAATCGTCGCGTCGGACGTATGCGACTTGCTCGGTTTGGAACGCATCCTGTTCGTCCCGGCGGCGCATCCGCCGCATAAACCGGAGGAGGTCAATACCGCACGCGAGTTGCGCATGCGTATGGTCGAGTTGGCCGCAGCCGGCGACGGCCGTTTCGATGCGAGCGATATCGAAATGGTACGCGGCGGTCCGTCGTTCACCATAGATACGGTCCGTGAGTTGAAGGACGACGGTTACGAGAAGGTTTACGTGATAACGGGCGCCGACGGTCTGGCCGAGATAAGGACGTGGAAGGAGCATCGGGCGTTGTTGGAAGAAGCTCAAATCGTCGCCATTTCCCGCCCTGGATTTAACTTCGGGTCGGTCGAGTTTCCCGGCTTGGGGACTATACGGTATTTGGAGGTTACGCCTATCGGCGTTTCGTCTACGATAATACGCGAACGAGTGGCCGCGGGCGGCTCTATTAAGTACCTGGTTCCTGAAGTTATCGAGCATTTCATCTATGAGGAAGGTCTGTATGTCGAAAGTGGTTAACGACGTTGTGGCGAAAATAATAGAAACGCTGCCGGCCGAAGGTTCAGTCGAAGAAAAGCTGGCGGCGCTACTGACGGAAAAACGCTACGCTCATTCCGTCTCGACGGCGGCCGAAGCCGCCAGGTTGGCGCCTCATTACGAAGTGGACGAGGAGAAGGCGTATAACGCGGGGTTGCTTCACGACTGCGGTAAGGACCTACCGTACGAAGACGCGAAAGCGCTGCCGTTCTCGCCGAGTTTAGAACCGGACGCCGAAGAGCTCGCGAACAAGGCGTTGATACACGGGCCCGCCGGCGCGGCTCTGGCCGCCGAAGTGTTCGGCATAAGCGACCCGGAGATACTCGGCGCCGTCCGGTACCACATTACCGGGCGCCCGGCCCCCGCGCCGATGGACTTCGTCGTTATGGCGGCCGACTGTATCGAACCGACCCGTGAGTTCCCCGGCGCCGAGAAACTCCGCGAAGTCGCGACCGCCGACCCGGACGCGGCGGTAGTGGCGTGGATTTTGCTTAAGGTTGAATCGGGGACTCGCGACGGCCATAAGCCCCACGGCCGGTCCGGCGAGATGCTCGCGTCTCTCCCAACGCCGCTCGTCGCCCTGGGCCGGAGGTACTATAAAGATATACTTTCGGGGACCCGCGAGTAGTTTAAGGATTATCAGGTCGGATAATCGCCAGTAGTTCTTTGTACGAGACGCCGCGAGTCAGGAGGATGACGGCGGCGTATATTACGCCGTAAGCGGGGATTTCGAGAAAGACGTTAATATCAAACGGTAGTAAGAGCAAAGCGGTTAAGACAACG
>CBDUXC010000442.1:0-2145 GCA_965371065.1 uncultured bacterium | reverse complement strand
TAGACACCAAAGACTATATTGCTAGGCCCCGAAGGCGAGTTTGCGTTCGCGCCCCTGTCGGCGTCAACCCTGGATTTCAACAGGTACGACATCGCAACGGGGACCTTCGATGAGGTAACGACCTTGCCGGCGGCGCGGGCGGGCGCCGTCGCGTTGGTACACGAAGGGTTGCTGTACGTCGCCGGCGGTGTCTTCGACAAGAGCAATCCTCAGAATGAAATTAACAGACAGTTCGACCGTTACGACCCGGTGGCGGGCCGGTGGACCAAGCTGACTCATTTGAAGATACCATTGTACAGGCCTCAGGTATGCGTTTACGGGACCCAGGTTTACTTCTTCGGCGGTTTAACCTACCAACCGGAACGCGTAACCAATTTTAATATGTTTTATGACCTTGGAGTATTTAAGTGGTACCAAAGAAGCTCGACGCCTGTACCGCGGGAAGGCGGCCGGGCTTTCATCGTAAGCGACAAGATATACCTGCTCGGCGGCCGGGAGTCCTACGGCTTCGACCAGCCGGATCGGATGAACCGGCGGGTCCACGAGTACGACCCCTACGAGGACGAGTGGACCGAGTTGCCGACCCTGGTTCCCGAGGGCAGCGACCTGATATGCTACGACGGCACGTTCTTCTACTGCGTCGGTCGTGAAGTCACGTACCGGGGGCGTCTGACCGAAGCTAAATGAGGTGTTACTACGTCCGATAACGACATAGTACGTATGAGCGCCGCCGAAATAGCGTCAATGGTCCGGGCCGGCGAACTTGCGCCGCCCGAGGTCGCCGCGGCGTTCCGCGAGCGCATAGAAAAATACGACGGGACTCTCGGCGCGTTCATAAGCCTGAACGACCGGGAACCGCCGGCGACGGCCGACGGACCGTTGGGCGGCGTCCCCGTGGCGGTGAAGGACTGTATAAACACCGACTGGCTGGTAACCACCGCCGGATCGAAGATACTCGAGCACTACCGACCGCCATACAACGCGACTGTGGTGGATAAGATTATCGAAGCAGGCGGGTACGTTATCGGGAAGGCCAACCTGGACGAGTTCGCGATGGGCTCCAGCACGGAGTACAGCGCGTTCTTCCCGGCCCGGAACCCTTACGACGTCGAGAGGGTCCCCGGCGGTTCCAGTGGCGGTCCGGCCGTGGCGGTGGCCGCTGGATTGGCGCTGTTGGCTCTGGGGACCGATACCGGCGGCTCGATAAGGCATCCGGCTTGTATGTGCGGCGTCGTCGGACTGAAGACGACCTACGGACTGGTATCCCGGTACGGCCTAATCGCGTTCGGCCCGTCGTTGGACCAGATCGGGCCGATGGGCCGTACCGTCGAGGACGTGGCGCTTTTATTGAACGTTATCGGCGGTGCGGACCCGCGGGACGCTACGTCGGCGCCTGGGGAACGACCGGACTACGTCGCCGGGTTGGAGAAGGATGTCGGTCGTACGCGGATAGGCGTGATAAACGAGTTCTACGACGAGAGCGTCGAGGCCGGCGTCCGCGAGCGAATAGAGGAAGCGCTCGCGCTGTTGGAGAAGGCCGGACACGCCGTAGAGCGGGCGTCGTTCCCGCGGGCCGAGTGGGCCCTGCCGACCTACTACGTCGACGTGTGCGCCGAAGTATATTCGAATCTGGCGCGATATCAGGGGACCGTCTTCGGCGACCGCGCCGGCGACGGCGATATGATCGAGACGGTGGCCCGGGCCCGGGGCGCAGGCTTCGGGGCCGAGGTGAAGCGGCGTATAATAGCCGGGGCGTACGCGCTCAGCGTCGGCTACCGGGGCCGCTACTACGAGAAGGCCCAGACGATACGCCGGGATATGCTGGCGCGGTTCGCCGAGGTCTTCGACGAGTTCGACTTCCTGGTGGCGCCTGTATCGCCTTTTACGGCTTTTCCGCTGGGCGAACGGGTGGCGGACCCGCAACAGATGTATCTTGCCGACATATTCACGTGCCTGGCGAACTTAATCTGGACGCCGGCGATTTCACTCCCCTGCGGATACGATTCGAAGGGCCTACCGGTTGGTATGCAGATAATCGGGCGCCACTTCGACGAAGCGCGGCTTCTGGCCTTCGCCCTTCGCCTGGAAGAGGACCTGGGTTTGGATTCGGCGCCGGTGGACCCAGCGATTTAACGGGGTTTATGT
>CBDUXC010000441.1:0-2150 GCA_965371065.1 uncultured bacterium | reverse complement strand
GAGCTCGCCGGCCTCGGGGCGTACGTATGCCTCCTGCAGACTGACCTTGCCGGCCCGAATCGACTTCACCTCGGCGCCCGCCAGCGCCAGGCCGGCTTCGAAGGTCTCGACGATTTCGTACTCCTTGCGGACCTTCCGGTTCGTTACTATGACTTTGCGCAAAACCAACTCGTTTCTTTACGGGGATTATATTCCCGCCGAACCGCCGCGTCAAGGTAAAATTAACCCGGCGAATATTCCTAATGTTATTTAAGGTATTAGTTCCATATGGTTTGCCAGGTTGGGTAGTTCTCCCATCCACCGAAGCCTTTCCGGAATCTAATAGTTGTCAACACGCCCGTATATAGTATAATCCTTATGGATTACCCTCGTAATCAAAGGAGAAACGATGCGGTCTTTTTCGATATACTTAACGGTTATTTTCTTCGCAACGGTCGCTTCCGCCTTCGCGCCCAACGGTTACTGGGAGCCGCCGATTGCCGGCGCGGCCGGTTCGGTCGCCGTCGCCGACGACGCGCTGAGCGTTCCGGTCAACCCGGCCGGGTTGACCGCCGGCCACGGGCTCAACATATACTTCAGCCGCCATGTCCAGAGTGACCTGGGCGCGCGCGACTGGCACCTTTACGGCGATACGGTTCTCGGCGGTTTAGGGTACGCCTACTACCACGACCCGGCGGCCGACGTCAAGACGAGCCGCTTTACCTGGACGTACGGGCGCCCGGTCCGGCGGTGGGTCGGCGCCGGCATAGGCGTGAACCGCCTGGCCGCGTCCAAACCGTACCTTACGTCGGCCTGGTCCGTGGACTTCGGGCTCCTGCTCCGCCCTTCGGAATACCTGTCGGTTGGGTTCGCCGCAAAGAACCTGAACGAGCCACGGTTCCTACGCCGGGTCCAGGGTCGCAATTACGTTCTGGGTCTGGGTATGCGGCCCGGCTTCGACCGGGTAACCGTCGCAGCCGACGTTAATTGGATCGAAGGCGACACCGACTTCGGTGACTTGGGGTACCGCTTCGGCGTCGACGTGGAACCGCTCGACGGCCTCGTCCTCCGCGCCGGTTTCGACGACGAAGAAGTAATCTCGGCCGGCGTGAGCTTCGGCTTCACCCACGGCGCGGCCGGTTACGACGCGGCCTTCAACGACGACGGCGACTACGTCCGGGATTCGGCTTTCGTCTACGTGAACGCCGAGCGGAAGCGTTCAGTTCTGGACTTCGGCGGCGACTACGCGGTCTTCGAGCTCTCCGGGACGCTGTCCGAAGAGGGGACGCCCTGGAACATATTGGGCAACTCAACGCTCGACGTCCGCCAACTAATTGAAGATATGGAGCATGCCCGGAAAGACCGGGACGTGAAGGGCGTCATACTTCGGACGGACGACGTGGACCCCGGGTTCAGCACCGGCATATCGGCCCTTACCGGGGAGATACGAGCCGAGGTGAAGAAGCTGCAAGCCGACGGCAAACCGGTCTACTGCTTCATCGAGGATATGCCGTCGACGGCCGGGTACTACGTCGCGTCGGACTGCGACTACGTGATGATGCCCGAGCTGGGCGTCATTGCGGCGGTGGGCACCCAGATGACGATGTGGCGCGCGACGGGCTTCACGGAGCGCTATGGCGTCGAGTGGGACTACGTTACCGCCGGTGACTACAAGGGTAGCTTGCACCTCTTCGGCGACGAGCCGACCGAAAAAGACTACGACCAGATTAAGGCGTTGGTCGACGAATCTTATCGCGTCTTTATCCGCGACTGCAGCGCCGCCCGGGGGCTTGGCGAAACCGAGTTCCAGGAACTTATCGAGGGCGAACCGATATTCCCCCGGGAAGCCGCCGAGCTGGGTTTAATCGACGGCGTAGGCGATTATCAGGACTTCAAGGCGTACGTCGCCGGCCTGGGGGGCAAGAGCGCCGACGCCCTGGGGACGACCAGCGTAACGGACCGTCGGTATTGGGACCGGGAGTGGGGCGAACCGAAAGCGGTGCGTATTATCATCGCCGCCGGCGGGGTATCGTACGGCGAGAGCCGCCACAGCGTCCTGACCGGCTCCCGGACGATAGGTATAGATACGGTGGTGAACCGGCTCATCGCGGCCCGGAAGGACCCGAGCGTCGGGGCGGTGGTGTTACGCATAGATTCGCCGGGCGGCGCCG
>CBDUXC010000440.1:0-2151 GCA_965371065.1 uncultured bacterium | reverse complement strand
CCTTCTGGCGTAGGGGGTTAAGATATGATAAGAGCGGTTTTTTGGGCGTTAACGCTGGTGCTTACGGGTAACGTGGCGTTTGCCGTTACGGGTATGCAGTGGATCGCGCGGGTATACCCCGACGGGAGCGTTGGGTTTAATAAGTTGATTTACACGACCGTAGACCTTGTCGAGATGGAAATATCCGAGGTGGACGGGGCTATATATAGGTCGAGTGAAAACGGAATGAGCAAACTCGACGAAAACGGGGACTGGGTGGACGGCTGGAGCCTGCCGGCGTTTTCAGAAACGAGGACTTTTGACATATCCCCAGGTGATTACCTTTGGATACCGGGGATAGAGGTGACAAGCGACAGGGGTCTATACAAGTATACTAGTTCGGGGGGTTACGTAACCGGGGTTGAAGATTTTAATCCTAGCTTTGCGTCCACTGTATATGAAGAATACGTTTGGGCCGGGGCCCATGATCCGGCGCCCGTAAGCAAACCTGGGGTCCACAGGTTTACTTCGTTGGGTTCGAGAGAATATTACCTTGATAATTATAAAGCCTATTACTTATCGGCATACGAAAGTGCGGATTACCTATGGTTTACCGACGAGGTTAATTCGCCTTTCTATCACGGTGAAGTCATTTACATCGATTCAACCGGTGCGGAGTCATTACGGTTGACAGACTATAATCTCCCGGTTGACCTACAATGCGACCAATTGACGGGCGGTTGCTGGTTTTACGAGTACGAAATGGGCGACGTAATAAAGGTATCTCCTTCCGGCGGCGAGGTCTTCCGGGACCCGAGCTTCACCGACGTCGCGGCGATCGACGTCTACGAGGCCGACGGGTCCGTCTGGGTGGCGGCCAACGGCAAGGCGGCGCTCGTGCACCTCAGCGCCGGAGGCGAGGAACTCCTGTCGCTGCCGTTCGAGGCCGAGATGCTCCACCTGGCGGTCGACCAGCGGGACGGGAGCTGCGTGGTGATATCCGACGGGAACGGCCTGGGCGACCTGAACATACAGCCGTCGAGCGTCGGGCGGATAAAGGCGATGTTCGCCGGGGAAGGTCCGACGAGCGGCGGCGCCGGTAAGGGCGTTTACGGCGAGGGGAAACGTGACGCGCCTATCTACGAACACCCGTGGTACGGGTATCCGCCTTAGTCCGTACCGTTGGTGTAGGAGAAACGAACCGAGAAGAAGTGACGTGGTATAATGATATGGGGTCGGGCTCCGGCCCGGCCCCTTCTGGCGTAGGGGGTTAAGATATGATAAGAGCGCTTTTTTGGGCGTTAATGCTGACTTTGACCGCGAGCGCGGCGCTCGCGCTGACGGGTATGCAGTGGATCGCTCGGGTATATCCCGACGGGACGGTTGGTTTTAATAAATTAATTTATACAACCGTAGAGCCGACGGAAGTAGAGATATCTGAGCTTGACGGGGCTATATATAGGTCGAGTGAAAACGGAATGAGCAAACTCGACGAGAACGGGGACTGGGTGGATGGCTGGAGCCTGCCGGCGTTCGCGAATGCGCTAGGTTTTGATATAGACGATAACGGCGATATTCTATGGATAGCCGGTACGGAGAAAACGTCCGACAGTGGTTTATATAAATATACTTCAGGAGGGGGATACTTAGACGGCATAGAAGATTTTAATCCTAACGATGCCGTATTTGATAACGGGTTTTTCGAGGTATGGTCAACCGCAAATAACGTAGTACAAGTGGGCGTTCATAAATTTACCGAATCAGGGTCTAGGTTATTTTATAAACCCGAGTACTTACCTACTTATGGGTCGGCGGGCGATGTACCTAGCGGTGCGTTCTGGTTTTTAAACTGGGAGTCAGGTGATAGAGAAGTGGTAAAGTTGGACGATGAAGGTAACGAGGAATTTAGATTAACCGATTTTACTTTCCCGAGGGATCCTCAAACAGACTCTATAAGCGAGAGTTGCTGGTTTTTCGAGCATTACGACGGCGACGTAATAAAGGTATCTTCTTCCGGGGGAGAGGTCTTCCGGGACCCGAGCTTCACCGACGTTGCGGCGATCGACGTGTACGAGGCCGACGGGTCCGTCTGGGTTGCGGCCAACGGCAAGGGGGCCCTCGTGCACCTCAGCGCCGGAGGCGAGGAACTCCTGTCGCTGCCGTTCGAGGCCG
>CBDUXC010000439.1:0-2153 GCA_965371065.1 uncultured bacterium | reverse complement strand
TGGTCGCCGGCACCCGCCATATCGACGTACGTTCGTTCGGTTTCGCCGCCGGTGGGCGTAAAGTCCACCGCCACCTCCGGTACGCCGTAAAGGGGTTCGTCCGACCCAAGGAGCAACTCGATAAACTCCCGGTTCCCTTCTGGGATAACCGGGGCCAGCGTAACCGTCGGCGGCTCCAGGTCGGAGGTTTGCGTAAAACTATACGCGTAGTCCAGGTCCACACCGATTATTGAGGAATTACATAAACACGCCGCGATACTTTCATATTGAGACGGGTTCCTTATCTGGATGATACCTATATCCTGAGGCGTAAACATCAACGTCCATTCGCCGTCGTCTCCGGAAAGGTTTTCCCAAAGTTCGCCGTTTTTCGTCGCGACTATACGGCCGCCCCAGTCTTTGGTATCCTCTTCGTTTTCCGGGTTCGCGGTGAACGCAAAAACGGCCGCACCCCAATCCGGTAGCGTATCGAATCTGAAGAAGATGTGGCCGAGATGGTCTAAAAGATTGGAGGTGCTTTGCGATTCGACGTTTACCGGGTATTCGTCCCACGTTGCGTTGGGCGTAACCGTTCGGTAGTCGGCACCGTCGAAGTAGTGATTGCCGTCGTCCCGGGTACCTGTAAACCAGTTCCACCCTGTCCAGTTTTCGAACGCGTATTTGAACGCGTAATAATCGGGGTAATCGGTCGTTAAATCGTGGTAGTCCACAAGGAAGTCGATAGAATCCTTCGCCGTCCTATCGGTGCTTTCGTCACCGGTGTACCATTCGTCGCCCCACGCCAGAGCGCGCCACACGTCCCGCACGATCATATGGTCTGTCGTCGGTTCCCAGTCGGGCGGGAGCCAGTAACGTTCTTCCCAACTGTCCAGATAGAAGTTGAATATCGAACTTACGTAGCCGCCGTCGCCCGGGTTGTCCAAGGACCTCGTAGTATTGGACAAATACGTGTTAACCCGGCCCCGCGGGTCGGCGGCGCCCGGGTAACACTCGTCCTCTGCCCACATCGCCGTCGCTTCAAAATACCAACTCTCGGGTTCGGTCGTGTCCAGCATAAACTGGACCAAATGATTGAACTCGTGGGCGCCTATTACGGCTGTATTGAAACTGCCGTACCAGTATTCGTTGGGCAGGTTATTGTAACCTGAGTAGTCGCTCCTGGGTTCCGTTTTCGTAAACGGTTGGTCGGGATACGCAACCCCGCCAAGACCCGCCCCGAGGCTACCGAGATAAACGTCCCAGCAGTCACTTTCGCCGTAGTCCACTCCATCGCCGGGCCAGGGTTCGCCGTCGATATCCGAATAGTAATCTCGCAAAGGCAAAAAAGGCTGGTTTTCGGACACGGGCGTATCGAACCATCCATCGGCCAGGTAAACGGAATAGGCGTATTCCATATCGGCGCCTGTCAACTCGACGTCGTCAGGAACGCCGTTATCGTCGTCGTCGGACGGGTCTATGAGGGCGTTCGAACCTTCCAACGTATACCAGATTCGGAAGTTACCCTCGGGCGTGTCGTAAAAATGCGGTTCATACCCGCCGTAACCGCTGTCGCCCCAGACGCACCTACGGTAATTTATGAACAGGTCACCCCGGCCGTCGCCCAAATCCATCTTCTCCCGGAGAACGCGTTTTACGTCAGCGTCCATGTAAGGCCAACGGCGCCAGAGTTCAAGCACGACCGGCGTACCGCAAGCGAGTTCTTCCGTAGAAAAGCGCTCGCCCCGGTACACCGTAGGAACGAACCCTTCACTGAACCCGTAAAGGGACATAAACTTATACATCAACGCTTCGTCGGCGGTAAGCTCGCCGGCGGCCGTTGCGGCGTCAAGTTTATACACCGTTGTGTTCTCGGGCGCGATAGCCCAACACGACCCGGCAACCACGAAAACGGCCGTTGCGATAATAACGCATCGTGTGCTCATAATTTTCTCCTATCCTACGTCGCTATTTAATTACTACGACGCGGTAATAATGCGACTCGTATTCATTTGTATCTACCCAGACTTGCGCTTCAGAAATCTCGGTATGGTTCATTACCATACGCCAGACGTCGTTTTGCCCGCGGCCGTTGCCGTATACGACAACCATCGGCATTACGGCGCCGCCTCCGCCGGCGGTCCGGGCGGCTCCGGCGGCCCCGGCGGCACGCACTA
>CBDUXC010000438.1:0-2164 GCA_965371065.1 uncultured bacterium | reverse complement strand
AAATATCGTGAGTACGTAGCTGAAAAGAATAGATTGACACGCGATAACTATAAAATCAATAATATTATAAATGAATTCAAATCTGCCAAGCCTACTACGGATTACTGGGTAGCCAAATCGTACGATACAAACGGCTTTAGGTCGAAAGCGAATTTACTTTTACGTTATGTGGAAGAGTGGCGGGGACTTCGCCTGGAATGCACATATAATGATTCCGATTATTTCAAAGGAGAAATAACTAACGATAAAATTCGTAAGGCTTTGAATGAAGCTGAAATAGGTTATATATTGGAAAGCTTTATAATAATTAGAGATAGTATGATTCCGGATAAGTTAATACAATATGAAGCAAACGAATATAAATTAGCAGGAATTGAAAAAGATATCGCTAATATAAAATACCACACAGAAAGCGCCTTCATAGAGGACGATATAGTAGAACTGGATAATAATATAGGACATTTATACGAAGAACTTATTAATAATCGGTTTAATATAATTGATTATAATAATGATATACAAACTATAGAATCGGAATATACTACTACGACCGAAGAACTATATATAATAAACATAAATTTGGGATATCTAAACAATAATATCGCTACGATAGAAAACGAAAATGAAGATATAAAAACGGATATAGAGGAAATAGAAAACGAAAAATCGGAGTTAGAGAATAAACGCGACGAAGCCCAAAAACGCGAAGCGGAAAAACCCGTATGGGAGTCGGCCGTTTTTATAGTTATAGCCTTCTTTTCGGGTTACAGCATTAACTTTGTTACGAAGATGTTCGACCGGGCCATGACCGCGATGATTTCGGGTAAACCGGGTGAAACCGAGTTGGAGGGGGACGTACCGCCCGAACCCGAGGCCGGTGGCGAGGAGGCGGTCGGTTAAAAGGTCTTTCAATTTACTATCGTAAATCGAGCTTAATCTTCGAGGAGGCGGATAACATGAACGGTTTATTCCAAAGAGCCGGGAGGAACCGCAAATCGACCGACGTTCTGAAGGCGGCCTTCGAGCACGACGGATTTAAGGTCGTCGAAGTCGTAAAAACGCCGAACGGTAAGTGCCGGGGTATATGCGCCAAGCACAAGACCGCCGTGAACTACGATACGGGCAAACGCAAAAAGGCGTACTACGTGGAGGGGAAACCGGCCGAGATGGGTTACCTTATCGGTTTAATGGCCCACAAAGACGTAGAGCGTATGACCGAGGATTTTATGGATAATATAGTGTTAAGCTTTTTTCAGGTTGGCCTCGACAAAGGGATTAAAAAACGGCTAGGGGAGCTCCTTGCCGAAATAGCGTTAAACTTTACCTATAAAAAATACGTCGAGAACGATCGCGATATACCCAGGGTCTTACTCGAAGAGATGCAGGGCATCGTAAAGGGTTGCGAGAAAGCGAACCCCGACACGAAAGTAACGTTTAAGAAGATGTTATGTCTGAACGCCGGCATAGATACGGTAATGTCGGTTTTATATCCCAGCGGCGGATTCATCAAAGCGTTGGAGGGTATGTTGGGGCTTAAGGTGGACGAGCGGGTTACGGCCGTCGAAATACTTTTATTGAACGCGGCCGTGGCCGCGGCGGCGCGTTTTATTCCTGAACTGAAGGATGTCGGGAAGTACTTCCGTATCCCGATAATGTGCAACGGGATGTCGGTCTTCGGCGACGCGACCGCCGACGGGAAACACTACTTCGGCCGCGATTTTATGTTCCCAAGCGCCGGCGTCTATCAGGATACGGCCTGTATGATAATCTACAACCCCGCTCCCAGATCCCTTTGGAACTGGATAAGGAAGCCTATGCCTTTCGTGGCGGTAACCGCGCCCGGGCTCGTCGGTTGCATGACTGCGATGAACGTCAACGGCGTCGCTTTCGGGGTCGATATATCGCCCGGCGGCAACTGCAACCCGCTGCGCCCGGGGATGAACTCGCTGCTGATGGGTCGGCATTGTATAGAACGCGGTAAAGACGCCGAGAAGGCGGTGAAAGCGATTATCAACGCTCAGCGCGGCGTAGCCTGGATATACTTTATCGCCGACGGGACCGAGGGCAACGACCGCGCGGCCGTCGTTGAGGCCGGAATGACCGCGAACAAACTCGATTACTTCGAGTACCCTCCGGAGAACCTACGCAATTTACTTCCTCCGCG
>CBDUXC010000437.1:0-2167 GCA_965371065.1 uncultured bacterium | reverse complement strand
TAAGTTATACGTCGTCGGCGTCGACGGGTCCGGCGCTAAAAGGATAACCGGCAACCGACACGGCGAGTTGCATCCCGCCATATCGCCCGATGGTACTAAAATCTGTTACCTTGGATACGAGATACGCTGGGGTACGGGGCGCGCCAGGAAGGAGCACGAACTACGCTTGATGAACCTGGACGGTAGCGAAGAGAGGGTTATCGTTCCCTTCGGTTTTCAAGAAATCTAGCGAATAATCACTGGAAGAAGAAGTGCGAATTAAACGGTAAACCTTCTTGGCCGTGGGGACGGTAAAGAGACCCGACCGGACTCGCCGTTTTCTCGGGGCAGTATTCCCGCCTATACGACTTTTCCTTTGCATAATCTAATCTCTTCCCTTATAATCCCTTTAATGATAACGCCTTGAACGGCGACTGGAAAGTCGCCGCTACCCGCTGAAAAAGCGGATTTACGTATGAAACCCCAGCTCCCAAAAGGCACGCGAGACCATCTGCCGGCCGGTATGGCCCTGCGGGAGTCTGTCGCCGAGACGATCCGGGGCGTCTTCGAGCGATACGGCTACGAGCCGTTGGAGACGCCGGCCCTGGAGCGGATCGACGTGCTCACCGGGAAGTACGGCGAGGAAGCCGACAAGCTCATCTTCCGGATACTCAAGCGCGGCGAGGCGGGGGAGCGAGGCGAGGTCGATACGGGTCTCCGTTACGACCTGACCCTGCCGTTGGCCCGGGTGGTGGCGATGAACCGGGAACTGCCGATGCCGTTCAAGCGTTACCAGATCCAGCCGTGCTGGCGCGCCGAGAAACCTCAACGGGGCCGCTTCCGGGAGTTTATCCAGTGCGACGTGGACTGCGTCGGAAGCGCGTCTATGCTGGCCGACGCCGAGATGGTTGCGATAACCTGCGACTGCCTGAGCGCCGTCGGGTTCGAGCGTTTCCGGGTGATGGTCAATCACCGGAAGATACTGGCCGGACTGGAGGAGTACGCCGGTGTTCCAACCGAGCTGGGGCCGAGCGCTATGCAGGCAATCGACAAGCTCGAGAAAATCGGGCTCGACGGCGTCCGTGAAGAGCTGACCGACCGGGGAGTCCCGAAAGACGCAACCGATAAGCTTTTAGCGGTGCTCGAGATCTCCGGCGAACCGGCGCAGGTGTTGGACGAAGTTGAGGGGCTTCTGGAGAACTCCGATATCGGGTTTGAGGGCGTCGCCGAATCGCGGGAGCTTCTGAGCTATCTTGAGATGTCGGGCGTCGACCGGGCGAACTACGAGTTCAATCTCTGGATGGTCCGGGGCCTGGACTACTACACCGGCCCGATATACGAGACCTACGTGGACGAGCCGAAGGTCGGTTCCATCTCCGGCGGCGGGCGGTACGACGGGCTTATCGGTATGCTCGCAGGGCGCGACGTTCCGGCCACAGGGACGACTATAGGGCTCGAGCGTATCATCACGGTGCTGGAGGAGACGGGCCGGGCTGTGGCCGCGCCGTCGCGAGTCTCGGTCCTGGTTACCATCTTTGACGAGAGCATCCTGGGCGAATCGCTGGCGGTGGCGCGGGAACTCAGAGCCGCCGGTATAACTTGCGACGTATTCATGAAGGTTGACGTGAAACTGGGCAAACAGCTCGCGTACGCCGAGGCGCGGGGAATTCCGTACGTGGTCGTTGTCGGCCCGGACGAGGTCGCTAAGGGTGTCGTACAGCTAAAGGATATGTCCAAGAGGGAACAGAAGGAAGTATCGAAGGCTAAATTAGCGGAAGTCCTTCTGACGGAACACGGTTGTTAACGAAACGGAGTTCGATATGAAATTCGCGAGGATATTAGCGGTTATAGGAGCGGCGGCGTTTATTGCGTCGGGTTGTATGGTCATCGAGTCCCTGGACCAGCCGTACGAGGCCGAGGTCGGTAAGAAGTTCATTACCACTATAGAAGCGAGAACGCCCGAGGCCGGCGAAGACGAGGAAGAAACTTTCGCATACGGCGTGTTCGCTTTTTCCCTTCCGCCCGGTTGGGAGGTAACCGGCGTCAAGACCGTGGAAGGCGAAATTAAGCCCAAGTGGAAAGAGTTACCCGGCGCCGAAGTCATTTCTTACAACGAATACGAAGGCGATGAAGTTTATCCCTGGACGTATTTTAAGACCGGCGATAAATATTCGACTATCGAACACGC
>CBDUXC010000436.1:0-2179 GCA_965371065.1 uncultured bacterium | reverse complement strand
CCTGCCCGCCGGTCATTCCGTTGATGTTGTTGTTGATGCAGACGACGGTGTTGTTCACGTTGCGGCGGCACGCGTGTATGCGGTGGTTTCCGCCGATCGCGGCGTCGTCGCCGTCGCCGGTAACGACGATAACCTCGAGCTCCGGCCGGGCTAACTTTATACCGGGGGCGAAACCCACCGCCCGACCGTGCGTCGTGTGCAGAGTGTTAAAGTCCAGGTAAATCGGCATCCTGGACGAGCAACCAATTCCGGAGACCATCACTATTCTGTCACGGTCGATTTTCTGTTTGTATATCGCCCGGATGAGAGAGCCCATCACGATGCCGATACCGCAGCCGGTGCACCACAGGTGCGGGAACGACTTGTCGCGGCGGAGATACTCGTGCATTATCTCCTGCGGATTAAGTTTCTCGGGTTTATCGGTCATTTCTTCGCGGCTTTCCCGGGCTTTTTCCGCGGGACGCGGTGTTTTACGGCGCGGGCTTTAATGACGTCCAGTATCTCTTCGGGCGCGATGAGCCGGCCGTCGAAGCGGTTCACCGGGACGACCTCGTCGGCGCAGAGGACCATCCGCGCCACGCGAAGCACCACCTGTCCGGTGTTCAGTTCCGGAACGATGAAGACGCCCGTTTTATCGGCGATTTTGCCTAAGAGCTTGTCCGGGAACGGCCAAATCGTCTTCAACTTGACCATCCCCGCCCGGTAGCCCTCGTCCCGAGCCTGGCGCACGGCCGCCAGCGCCGACCGGGCCGTTATACCGTACGCGATTACCACTACTTCGGCGTCCTTCAAGTAGTAATGTTCGATGTCTATGATGTCCCGGCGGTGCTTCTCCACCTTGTCGGTTATGCGCCGGATACACTCCTCGACCTCTTCAGGGTCGGTCGTCGAAAAACCCTTTCTGTCATGCGTTAGGCCGGTTATATGGTAGCGGTAACCGGTGCCGAAGGCCGCCAGCGGCGTAACGCCGGACGGGTCTTCGTCGTAGGGCTTGTACCAGTCGTACGGTACGTCCGGGACTTCGCGGTCGAAGACCTCTATCTCGTCCGGGAGGGTAACCACCTCGCGCATGTGGCTGACTACCTCGTCGGTCAGGAGGATGACCGGCATCTGGTATTTCTCCGACAGGTTGAACGCCCGGACGGTAATCTCGTAGCACTCGAGTACGCTGGACGGGCAGAGGACGATCGCCTGGTGGTCGCCGTGGGTTCCCCACCGGGCCTGCATCACGTCGCCCTGCGACGGAAGCGTGGGCATTCCCGTGCTGGGCCCGCCGCGCATCACGTTTACGACGACGCAGGGAACCTCGGTCATATACGCGTATCCCAGGTTCTCCTGCATCAACGAGAATCCCGGGCCGCTGGTGGCGGTCATCGCTTTGGACCCGGCGATCGACGCGCCTATAACCGCGCTCAGGGACGCTATTTCGTCCTCCATCTGGATGAACTTGCCGTCGCGTTTGGGCAGCTCCTCCGACAGGATTTCGGCTATCTCCGTGGACGGCGTAATCGGGTACCCGGCGAAAAAATCGCACCCGGCGTCCAGAGCGCCCAGCGCTATGGCCCTATTACCCTGAATTAGTTTCGGCGTCGCCATAAGTCTGTAGACAACGGATATTACCAAAAGACCGGATAAAAATAAAGGGGCTTTACGCCCCGTCGTCAGCGTTCGACCTTTTTAGTTCGTTTCCCGGTCGGTCGGTGGTAGGAGTAGCCGCGCGTCCCGACGGCCTCGTCCGGGAACTCGTCGCAGAGGGGGTCCGTGTACCAGCCGATGCAGAAGTCCGGGCACATAATCTCGCACAGGCCGCAGTTGGTGCAGGCTTCCGGTCGGGCCGCGACCGGCTTGCCGTCGTCGCGGCGTTCGTAGACGTCCGTGGGGCAGATCGCGATACAAATACCGCAGGCCTTGCACCAGGCCTCGAAGAAGCCCAGGTGGTAGCCGTCGGGGTTGATTATCTCCTCGCAGACCTCGCCGGCTACTACTACGTTCCCGTCGGGTTTCTCTTTCAACTTCGCCATAATTACATAACCGCCTTGTTCGTCGCCCCTAAAATAACATTAACCGGGCGGGGCCCGGAACTTTAAACCGGGCGGGGCCCGGTATGGAAGCCTATCATTAATCTAGGAAATCCCGCCTTGCGGCGCTTATACATATCCTCTTAAGTTATATATAACAT
>CBDUXC010000435.1:0-2183 GCA_965371065.1 uncultured bacterium | reverse complement strand
CGATAAAGCCCATGTCTCGTGGGTTTGCACCCTAGCGTCATCGTCGCCCCACCGGAAGATTTCTTCTTGCACGTACTCGAGGTCGCCGTATTCTAGGAATACGTCGTCAATCCGTACGCCTTCGTCCGTACCCGAACCATCGAAGGCCCAGCGGAACCGGAAGTAAACGGAGTCGCACAAATTCCAATCGCCTAAGCCGCTGTATACGAAGTCGTAGGTCCGGTGCTCGTAACCGTCGGTGTCGGCGGTGAAGTAATCAATAGTAGTCCAGGACGAATCGTCCGAATCCTTCATCTGGAAAAGGCAGTGGTCGTTGTCCGAATCCGTGACCAGCGAAATATCGAATTCGAAGTTAATTACGGACGCCCCGGCGAAATCTACCGCCTCGGTGTTGTAAATAGAACAGTCGTCGCCGTTCCCGTATCGGTTCTTACCTTCCAGGACGCACGCCAGGACATTTTCTCCGTGGTCATCGATAATTTGCCAGTAGGCGTTGGAAGGGGGCGTATAAGTCGGCGCGGAAGTATGTACCGACTCCCCGACAGCCGGAGCCGCTACCGCCAGCACAAGTAAAATTAGAAATATTTTTCTCGTCGTTCCGCCCGCCTCTTATTCCAATCCCGGCTTATTTTAACAGTATCTTATTGTACCGTATTATCGTCTTTTAATCAAACGCTTCGCGGTATAGAATGTCCACCGTAAACAGGCGGCCTTTCGGCCGCGGTAAAAAAATAATAAAAAGGGTAGCGGCGCATTTTATACGCCGACGGCGAGCTGGAGCTCGCCGCTACCCGATTAATATGCCAGCGGATTAAAACCCGCCGTTCCCGTTCCACTAATTAGCCCGATAACTATTAACTATGCGAATATTTTCCTCTTGAAATATGTTCCTATTATTGATAACCTGCATTCCCAGGGACATCTAAAGCTGATCGAAAAGCTATTTACGAACAATTAACGTACTTCCGGATGTTCACTGGGCATAGTAAAGAAAAACGACTTAGAGGATGCGCAAACGGCCGCGCCGGCGGGCGTTCGTTTACGAATTCGTTCATAACTCCGTTAATCGGGGTTATTTTTTTGCCCGATTTCAACGGCTCTCCTCCGGGGAGCCTTTCTTTATAAAAAGGAGGACGAGATAATATGAAAGACACGAGAGCGTATCACGAAGCGGTCGGCAGTTTACGGGCCTTTTTCGCGGCGAGAGGTTACGTCGAAGTACCGGTCCAACCGAGGCTATCGATTCTGGCGGCCTGCGAAGACCCGGACACCATAAGTATGTTCGAGTTCTCCGGCGAGGAATGGCCGCTGCCGCAGACCGGACAGATGTGGTTGGAAAGAGAGCTTCTGGAGAACCCCGAGTGGCCGGGCGTGTTCTGCATAAGCACGTCTTACCGAAACGAGCCCAACCCGATACCGGGGCGCCACGACCTTATATTCCATATGTTCGAGTTCGAGTCGAAAGGCGACGTCAACAACCTTATCGAACTTGAAAGGGAGCTGTTGGTACGAACCGGTTTTTCGCCGCCGATAATCCTCGAGTACGAGGACGTATGCGGTACCTACGGCGTCGAGAGAATAGGGGCCGACGAAGAGTCCGCGCTGCAGAGGGACTACGGCGACGAGGTAATAATCAAGGAATTCCCGTTCCGGAGCGACCCGTTCTGGAACATGCACGAACTGCCCGACCGGCTCTTCAGTAAAGTCGACGTCATACTCCACGGGATCGAAACCATCGGGAGCGCTCAACGGAGCTGCGACGCCGACGCGATGAGGAAGAACTTCTATTCGGTCAGCGCCGGCCGGTACGCGGAAAAGCTGTTCGAGCTGTTCGGCGAGGACCGGGTGATGCGCGAGCTGGACGACTACCTTTCCCTCGAAATGTTCCCGAGGTTCGGCGGCGGAATCGGCCTGACCAGGCTGGCCAGGGCCATGAACATCGCGGGAGAAGTTACGAGCAACCCGGCCGCTCAACCATCCATCGCGTAATAGGCCCACCGCGCGAGTATAACGGGAGGCCCCGGCGCCCGATCGTAAAAGGCGCACGGCTTCGGTTTTTTCATACTATTATAATTTCCACCTATGTGAAGCGGCGCGGTTTATCCGCGCCGTCGGCGAGCTGGAGCTCGCCGCTAACCGATTAAAAACCCGGCGGATATAAAAAACGCCGCGTCTAGAACGGA
>CBDUXC010000434.1:0-2207 GCA_965371065.1 uncultured bacterium | reverse complement strand
TACCAGTTGACCGAAGAGGTTTCGGCTTTATCGGACGCCGTCGGCGCGGAAGCAAAAGGCGTCCGGGGGCATTACCTTAGAACCGCGCTCGAACGCCTGTGGCGCTGGGGCGAGGAAGCGGGACTGGAGTACGACGCGTCCCTCGGTTATTTCGACGACATCGGCTTCCGACGGATGCACTGCCTGCCGTTCGCCGCCCTCTCCGACGACGGCGCCGTCGCCGGCGTCTACGAAGTACCGACGACGCTGATGGACGGTACGTTATTCCAGTACCTGGGGCTCAGAATTGACGAAGCAATCGAAGCGGCGCTCGGCTTACAGGACGAGGTTAAGTCCGCCGGCGGGCTCTTCTCGGTACTATGGCACTACCGGGCGTTCCCCGGCGGTCAGTACCCGGAATGGGCCGAGGTACTCGATGCTCTTCTGGCCAGAGCCGCCGGCGACGGCGCCCGTTTTCTTACCCATACCGAAGCGGTCGAACAAAGGAAGCACTGGGCCGGGTTCGGTGCGGTATTAACCAGGCGGGGCGAATCGGCGGACGCGGTTTTATCCGGGCCGCCCGGCACGCTCGTTATCGTACCTGAAGGCTGGTCGGCCGGGGATAAAGACGACAGAGTCCTTACCATACCGGCTACGGGGGAACTAAAGGTTACCTATAAGCCCATATGAAAAAGAATCGACCCGTTCCGGGCCGGAGTTTCACCAACGCTTATTGACCGCCGGTTTTAGACCTCCGCGCTTGACAAAGCCGGCGGTTCAGTTACAATACCCGCCGTCGTGAACGTTGCTCGGAAAATCTGGCATTCCCTCGGGATAATCATCCCGGTCGTTTATTTGTCAGGGTGGCTCGACCGCGCGCCCCTACTATGGATAGTCGGCATTACGCTTATCGTCCTCGCCGTCGTCGAGGCGCTCAGGTTCACGCTTCGGCCGGTCCAGCGCGCGTTCACCTTCGTCTTCGGGCTCCTGCTTCGCGACGAGGAGATAAAAGGGCCCCACAGTTCCCTTTACTTCCTGTCCGGCATCTTCGTCTGCGTACTGCTGTTCCCGAAGGAACTGGCGTGCGTGGCCCTCGTATATCTCGCCGTGGGCGACACGGCCGCCGAAGTGGTCGGGCGGCGCTTCGGGCGGGTGAAGCTTCTCGGCCCCAAGACCCTCGAAGGGACCGCCGCGTGTTTCGTATCGTCGGCGGTCGTGGGGTTCTTTTTATTACCGTGGCCTATCGCGTTAGTGGGCGCGGCCGCCGCGACGTTGTTTGAGCTGGTCGGCACCGGCAATGTGGACAACGCGACGATACCGGTCGGTGCCGCCGCGGCGATGTACGGGATGACCTACCTGTTATGAGACCCCGGCCGAAACTATCGGAAATACGGATACTCCCGCTGACCATGCTGTTCGTCGGGTTCTCGCTGGCGTTGACCTTCGTGCCGGAACCGGGCCGGTCGTACGCGTTCTTCTTCGCGGTGATGCTCTACGTGGACGTCGCGCTCTTTATGTGGTTCTACCCGCGCTGGCGCCTGACCGACGGACGTATCGAGGTGATGCGGCTCTGGCGCAAGCAGGATATCCCGGTCGAAGAAGTACTCGCCGTGAAGCGCGGCTGTTACTTCCCGCTCTTCTGGATAAAGAGCTTCCGGATAGAGTTCTCGGACCGGGGGCGCCGCAATTACTTCCTGTCCAAACTCGCGGAGCGCGAAGGGGCGAATCCGAAAGTGGAAGCGCTGGAAGAGCTGGTGCGTAAAAAACCTCTTTCGGATTGACAACTCACCGATTAGATAGTTAAAAACGTAATAACCCCAAAGGAGTTAATAATGGGTACTGTTGAGAATTTGAACGACGCGTTCGCGGGCGAAAGCCAGGCGAACCGAAGGTACCTGGCCTTCGCGAAAAAAGCCGACGCAGACGGGTTTCCGCAAGTCGCGAAGCTCTTCCGCGCCGCGGCGGAAGCGGAGACGGTCCACGCCCACGCTCACCTTCGGGTTTTGGGCGGCGTAAAAGGGACCGCCGAGAACCTGCAAACGGCGATCGACGGCGAAGGTTACGAGTTCCAAAAGATGTATCCCGAGTTTCTGGCCGAGGCCGAGCAAGAGGGCAACAAACCGGCCGAGATAACGTTTAAGAACGCTCTGGCCGTCGAGGAGATTCACCACGGCCTCTACGGCGACGCGTTGAAAGCGGTCGACGACGGGACGGACCTCGACGCGACG
>CBDUXC010000433.1:0-2208 GCA_965371065.1 uncultured bacterium | reverse complement strand
TGGTACGAATCTCCATCCAACTGGCACACTTTTAACCAGTTTTTCGCCAGATACTTAAAATCGCCTGATGTGCGGCCCGTTGCTTCGCCGGACGACTCGGCGGTCGTTGCTTCGCCGGCCGATTCCGTCCCTCAAGGAGTGTGGCCGATTGATAGTAATTCTGATATCCAGGTTGAAGGCGGGCTGAAAGTCAAACTGTCAACTTATTACAGCATCCACGACCTGCTTGACGAGGACAGCGAGTATAAGCATGCCTTCGCCAACGGCGTACTCACTCATGCTTTCCTCAACGTCAATGACTATCACCGTTATCATTTCGCCGTTGGGGGCACAATTAAAGAAAAGGAAATTATTGCCCGAAATGTCGCTATAGAGGTGTTATGGAGCGAAGAACACGGCAAATATTTACCCATCGATTCGGCCGGCTGGCAGTTTTCCCAAACTCTCGGTTATGTCATCGTGGATACAGGGGAATACGGGCTGGTGGCCATCATGCCTATGGGTATGGCTCAGGTGTCGTCCGTCAATTTTGAAAATAACGTTGAAGTGGGAACCGTTCATGAGAAGGGCGACATGCTCGGCAATTTCCTGTTCGGAGGGTCTGATTGCATCATGCTTTTCCAAGAAAAAGCCGGGTTTAAAATCACGGCGCCTGAGGTAATCGAATCGGACTTTCAACACAGATATGAAACGGACTATAAACACCTTCTTATGGGCGAAGAGTACGGCGTAATGAAGTCCGCCGAATAAACCGTTTCAAACCTATTGGCGGATAGGACTAAACGACGGGCGCAAGCCCGTTTTTTTATTCCCGACGAAATTTACTCACGTTCGTACGATACCGCGCGTGCCGGAAAGGCGATAAACGAGGGAATAACTTGGATAAATAAAATCTTGACGGTTCGATAGAAAGCCGCTATAATAGATTCGAAAAGAGGAAAGGAGTCCGTATGCGGATTATCATTTTTTCGTTTATTCTCTTATCGGTTTACATATCCCCCGTCCCAGGGTACGAGGTTGTCTTTTACGAAGGGTTCGAGGAAGGCGAATGGCCCGAAGGTTGGGATGGCTCGCGCTGTTATATAACGAGCCCCGGTTTCGATTCAGCTTATTGTATAGAAGCCCGTGCAATTGACTATGAAAGCGGCGGTTTCTCGTCACCTTGGGTTCCTATTAACCCGGACGAATTTTACACGGTTACGTATTACGCGTACCACTACGACTGGGCAGAATATGAATCATATCTCTTGTTCGATAATGACACTACGATTGATACTGGCGGTTTCGGTCTTAGTCATTGGGTCAGAGAGCGTTGTAGTTTCCAGTGCCCCCAAGCGGTAAATTACGTAAAATTTGTAGGCTACTGTTATACGTTCTTTGGTTACGGTACATCTATTTTTATGGATGACCTTACGTTTTACCATACTTACTCGTCCCTGAAACCCACCTCCCTCGGCCGGGTCAAGGCAGCTTATCGCTAGTCCGGTAATTACGATACCTACGACAGCTGCGGCGACCGTCACGTGCGTTCTGCAACTGCTCGACGGTACCGTTAAAAAACCGGGGTCCTATATGATGGTACACGTACTCGATCCGAACCGGGCTTTCGTCGATATGGCGCGGTTGGCGATGGTGCTCGAGGGAAAACTGTCGTAATAGAGAGGAAACGCCGGCCACAAAAGGGCCGGCGCTTCGGTTGACCGTCGGGCGTTCCTAAAACGACTGCGTATTTATCGGCGGACGACCGGTCCGCCGGTCATTCGGCGCCGGCTTCGAGGTAATCGAGTATCAGCTCCCTTTCTTCCGGCGTCATCGTCGGACCATCCATACCCATCATCGTACTATGGTGTTCCGTATATCCTTCCATCCTGGTGACGACGTCGTCCCATTCTCCGGCGGTATGGGTCTTACGCGACGGAAGCGCGTGGCAGGCGCCGCACTTCGCGGCGTAGAGCTCGGCCGTCGGGTCACTTACGTCTATTACCTCGGTCTCGAAGCCCGTCGCTTTACTACACATCGGGCAGGCGCAACCGGCGTACGTACCTGCATCGGACGCGCCTTTATGCGAACCGCCGCCCCAGCCCCAACAGCCGTGGGCTTGAGCTTCGGGTACTATTAACCCGGAACCGCCAAACCATCCGGCGAGGAACAGAGCGGCGCCTACCGCGACCGCGCCGGCGAACGGAAATACATTTTTGATGTTCTTCA
>CBDUXC010000432.1:0-2212 GCA_965371065.1 uncultured bacterium | reverse complement strand
GTATTACTGCTCGGCCTGTCCTTCGACGAGTTCAGCGCCAGCCCGATCGCGATACCGGACATCAAGGAGACCGTGCGCCGGATACGGTACTCGGACGCGCGTATCATAGCCGAGGAAGCGATAAACAAAGCGACGACCGAGGAACTGGTCGAATATATGGAAGCGGAGATGGCCCGTATCGGGCTGGAAAAAAAGATAGGTTGGATAAGCAATGATGTACATTAGGACAGCGGTTTATTTAACCGTCTTCGCCCTGCTGGTGGGCTGTTCGACGAATATGCTGGAGGGTACGGTCGAGGGTATCCGTGTGACGGTGGTCGCCGCCGACGGGCCGACGCCGGTATATGATGTTAAAGTTACGGTCAAAGGCGAAACCGAAGACTTCTACGCCGGAAAGCGTTCTTCGGTCGACGGGACCGTATCTTTCAACGGTATGCCCGACGGTGATTACAGTCTCGACGCAGAATCGAAGAACGGTATTCTTATCGGTAAGATGCGTATCAACGTGGACGATGGCAGGTCCGCCGACGGTTTATATTTCCAACTGAATACGAAGAACGACGGCGCCCGTATATTGATGGTGAACGGGACGTACGACCGGGTTGGCGATACGATGGAACGGCTCGGGTACCTGTACACGACTATAGACGCCGAGGACCTGGCTGACCCGGATACGTTCGCTACGGCCGACGCGTTGATACTGAACAGCGGCTGCAGCGAAGGTCCGGCGCAGGACCAGGCGGTTATAGATAACATACGGGCTTTCGTCGAGGGCGGCGGGCGCCTTATCGTCTCGGGTCGGGCCAACGACTACGTCGACGCCGTGTGGCCGAACGCGATTACGTACGTTGACGGAGCGTCCGGGAGCGGGCTCCAGGAAACTACGGTTTCGTTCGACAACGGCGACCTGAACTCGTATATGCTCGGGAACGCCGTAACCGTTGAGTACAAGATCGAGGGGTTCCCGGTAATGACCGGCACGACGGGTATCGTGCTCGCGAGCGGCGACGTGAAGCACTCCGGCGGAACGGCCGCCGACGCGCCTCTGGCAATCAGCTTCGCCCGGGGCGGCGGGATGGTTACGTACACGAACTTCACGTGGTTCGAACAGAACGACGCCGAGGACGCGGCCCGGCGGTTGTTTAATTACGTTATAGCGAACAGGTGATATTAACTCGTTAAGAAACCGAAGGTACACTTGCCGGCGATAACCTCCTTTGAAGAGATGTTCAAGGTCTGTAAGGCTGCCGAACCGTCCACCGTCGCGGTGGCCGGCGCCGAGCCCAACGTCATCTCGGCGATGCGTGAGGCCGAGGAGTACGTGGACGCGGTCTTCGTAGGCGCCGGCGCCGAGATAGAGCGGGCCGTAGAGGAGCAGGGGATAGATATGGACGCGTGCGGCTTCCGCGTTCTGGACGTGCCGGGGGCCGCGCCCGAGGACATAACCCGGGCCGCGATCGACGAGGTCCGGGCCGGCCGCGCCGATATGCTGATGAAGGGCGCCGTTCCGACGAGTACGCTTATGCGCGCGGTCCTGGATAAAGACGCGGGGCTGCGGCCCGACAGGGAGGGCGCGCTCCTCAGCCACGTGGCCTGCTTCGAGGTTTCGACCTATCCTAAACTCTTGTTCGGGACCGACGGCGGGATAGTGATACGCCCGGACCTCGACCAGAAGGTTGAGATACTGGAGAACGCGCTTCATATCGTGCGGTCGCTGGGTATAAAAGGGCCGCGGGTGGCGCCGCTTACAGCCGTAGAAAAGGTGAACCCGAAGATGCCCGAGACCGTGGACGCCGACGAACTGCGGAAGATGGG
This sequence comes from uncultured bacterium, assembly GCA_965371065.1. Classification (GTDB taxonomy): domain Bacteria; phylum RBG-13-66-14; class B26-G2; order WVWN01. The sequence goes on along the minus strand of CBDUXC010000432.1, from coordinate 397 downwards.
CGCCGCCGGGCGCTTCGGCGACGCCGTGGTCGCCGGGCCGACGGCGTTCGACGTGGCCGTCTCGGCCGAAGCAGCCGAGAAGAAGGATATCAGCTCGCCCGTCGCCGGCGAGACCGATATACTGCTATTCCCGGAGATAGTAGCCGGGAACGCGACGATAAAGGCGCTTATGTACCTGGCCGGCGCGAAGGTAGGCGGGCTGGTGGCCGGCGCCCTCGCGCCCATAATCCTCCTCAGCCGCGCCGACGACAAGGAGGACCGGCTAAACTCGATAGTTTTCTGCAAGGCTGTGGTGCACGAGGCGATAGGGTAGGAGGGTATAAGGAGGGTGGTTGTTTATGTTATTAGAAAAAACAATTAAAACTGCACGTAAATACGTGGAAGCACGAACATGGGA
>CBDUXC010000431.1:0-2215 GCA_965371065.1 uncultured bacterium | reverse complement strand
CCTCTCGGCCGCTCGCTCCCGGATTTCAGCTTCCTCCCGGGCGACCCGCTTCCGCGTATTATCCAGGTCGGCGGCCTTCCGCAAGTATTCTTCCTTGGCCGCTCCGGCCTCGGCCCGGGCCGTTCCAAGCTCTTCTTCCAATCCGGCTATTCGGGCTTCAAGCTCTTCCACCTTTTTATCGCGGAAATCTACTTTTATCTTATCGGCCATAGTCCCTCGCGTATCTTTCCGTTTATTGTCGCTTTACAGGTTTACTCGTCCGCGGAGATTAACCGCCACCCGATAACACCTTATCGATCAACTCGCCCACCAGCTTGGGGTTTGCCCGGCCCTTGGTTTCCTTCATCACGAAGCCGACGATAGCGCCCTTCGCCTTTTCCTTTCCGCCGCGGATATCCGCGACGGCTTTGGGGTTGGCTTCGACCGCCCGGCGTACTATCTCTTCCAGCTCGCCGGCGTCAGAGACTTGCTCGAGTCCTTTTTCGCGCATTATGTCGGCGGGCGCGCCGGTCCCGTCGAGGACACCTGCAAGTATCTCCCTGGCGCCGGGCGTGTTTACCTTACCGTCGTCCAAAAGCGTCAATATCCCGGCCAAAGCTTTGGGTTCTAACTCGCCATCGGGCAACTTCTCGCCCCGTTCTTTCAGTTCCCTCGTTATGTCGCCCAGTAGCCAGTTAACGACCTTCCGCCGGTCGCCGGCGTACCGCTCAATCGCCGTTTTCAGGAACGCATAATACCCTTCCTTAAAAGCCAGGGTCTCGGCCTCGGCCACGTTAACTTCATAGTTTTCAAGAAGGTCTTTTACGCGGTCGGTCGGCGAGGCGGGCAAGTCTCGGCCCGCGTCCTCTATAAACTCGGCAGTAACTTCAAGCGGCGGAAGGTCCGGTTCGGGGAAGTAACGGTAGTCGGCCCTTTCTTCTTTCGTACGGGCCACGTACGTTTTCTCGGCCCGCTCGTCCCAGTGGCGCGTCTCCCGTGCGACTTCGCCGCCGCTTTCCAGAACCGCGGATTGGCGTTCAATCTCGTACCGGAGAGCCCTCTCGACGCTGCGGTACGAGTTCAGGTTTTTTACCTCGACGGGCGTTCCGAATTCTTCGGTCCCTTCCGGCCGTACGGAAATATTCGTATCTATCCTGAACGACCCTTTCTCCAGGTCGCAGTCGGAAACCCCGGTTTCGACCAGAGTCGCCCGTAGCGCCATGAGGTACCGGCGCGCTTCGGCCGGGTTGTCTATCGCCGGATACCCGACTACCTCCATCAGCGGAACGCCGCAGCGGTTAAAGTCGAGATAGGTTTTACCCGGCGGAACAAAGGCTTCGTCGTGAATCGCTTTGGCCGTATCTTCTTCCAGATGCACCCGCTCGACCGGAATATCCCGGGAGGAGCCGTCGTCCGACCACACGGTAACGCGCCCGTCGTACCCGATGGCAGTGAAGTGCTGAGAAATCTGAAACCCTTTGGGTAGGTCCGGGTAGAAGTAGTGCTTGCGGTCGAATACGGCCCGTTCTTCTATCCGGCATTCCAACGCCAACGCCGCGCGAAGCGACAGACGGTACGCCTCCCGGTTCAGGACCGGCAGGGACCCCGGGTGCCCCAGGCAAACCGGGCAAGTCGCCGTGTTCGGTTCGGCGCCGAAGACGACCGGACACGAACAAAAACACTTGGTCCTCGTCCTTAACTGAACGTGGACCTCGAGCCCTATAGTTGGTACATACGTAGCCATAACGACGGATTAATAAGCCGGCGCCGGCGCGTCTTTGTAGCGCAGGGAACCCGACGCGTCCAGGAACTCGCCGATGACCGGGTCAAACGTCTCGGTAATAACCGAATCGGGCGACTGGTAAAATTCGATAAGCCAGTAGGTTTCGGATAGTATTATATAAACGGTCGCGTTCCTTTTTTCGATAGCGCCGCGGTTGCTTAAAACGGCCCACGAGCCCACGAACGCGGCGACGTTCTCCGGCGCACAGTTGCCGACGATACCGGGTCCGGCGGTCCCGTGTAAACTGGAAACCGTGTATAGTGCGGCACCAGGTCCGACCGTTCGCCGACATAGTCGAACGGTATATCCTCCTCGAGGCTCAATTCCCTGGCGCCTTCCTCGTCCACGTACCGCTTCTTCCCCCGTTTACTATCTGCGAAGAACAACGCGGTCCAGTCCACCTATTTCTCGTCGGGCGATCTCCCCGAATATCGCTTTTATGTCCGAATAACC
>CBDUXC010000430.1:0-2224 GCA_965371065.1 uncultured bacterium | reverse complement strand
GGGAGGACTCGACCGACGGCGACGGCGATACCATAACCTACGACGTCTGGTACGCCGCGGACCCCTCTTTCGACCCCCACGACGAAGTGAACGACCTGACCGACTCGACTTATACCTTCCCGGAAGGCGTGCTTAGCGAAGGTACCACCTACTACTGGAAGGTACGGGCCTGGGACGGCTACGAAGGAACCTGGTCCGGGCCGGACCCCTACTGGTCGTTCACCGTCGAAGAAGAGGTAACGGACATCCCGGTAACGTTCTTCTCGGCCGAGAGCGCGCGGAACGGTATAGAACTGACCTGGGAATGTGTCGAACCGGGCGTGGGCTTCAACCTCTACCGGTCCGCCGAAGCGACCGGCGCCCGCACCAAACTGCGGGAGACGCTCAACGCCGAGCTAATCACCGGCGAATCGCCCTACACTTACCTCGACGCCGAGGTGTCCGACGGCGTAACCTACGGCTACTGGCTCGAGGCGATAAGCGTGGGCGGCTCGACCGAGACCTTCGGTCCGGTAAGTTGCACCGCCGGCACGTTCATCCCGAGTTCGTACGCCCTCTACCAGTCCCGGCCGAACCCGGCACGGGGGACCGCGGTCATCGCGTTTGACCTGCCCGAGGACGCCGACGTAACGCTGACTATATACGACCTGAGCGGGCGGAAGGTAACCACGCTGGTCAACGAGACCCTCCCCGCCGGCGCGTACGAACGGCCGGTCGCCGGCCTCCCGCCCGGCGTGTACGTCTATCGGCTCGTCGCGGGCGCGTTTAACGGGGTCAGGAAGATGGTGGTTCAGTAGGGCCGTACCTTTAGGTCTGACCGCCGGCCCGAAGGGCCGGTCATAACGAAATTTATAGCAGAAAAGGCGGATTTTATATCCGCCTGATATTCATCACGGCGGGGATAAACCCCGCCGCTTCTATTACACAATAGAGTATATACGAAAAGACGTGAAAAGACGCGGCCGATGCGTTATAATGGGGTTCACGGTAACTTTTAAGCGATAATAAGACGGAGAGATAATGCCCAGCGTTCTAGCTAAGGTTTTCGGTACAAAGTACGATCGGGACATCAAGAATATCCAGCCCCTCGTTGACGAGACCAACCGCATCTGCGAGGAGCTGCGGGACCTGCCCGAGGACGAGTTCCTGGCCCGGACCGACCGGTTCCGGGAGGAGTTTCGGGCCGACAGGCGCGAGTACCTGGAGGAGACGCTCCCCGGGCTCCTCGAGAACTGGGAAGAGCGGCTCGATGTATACCTGGACACGAATGTAGCCTTATGGGACGAGATGCTGGAGCGGGACCTGTCCCGGGACATCGACGCGGTAGACCGGAACCTCCGGGCCGAGGAGTTCAAGAAGCGCGCCTTCGAACGCCGCGAGAAGAAACTGAACGAGATGTTGCCCGACGCGTTCGCCACCGTCAAGGAGGGTGCGCGGCGCCTGCTGGGCGAAAAGTGGGACATTACCGGCCGCGAGGTCGAATGGGACATGGTCCACTTCGACGTTCAGCTCGTCGGCGGCGTGGCGCTCCACCAGGGCCGCATCACCGAGATGGCCACCGGCGAGGGCAAGACCCTCGTCGCGACCCTGCCCATATACCTCAACGGGCTCACCGGCGACGGCGTCCACCTGGTTACGGTCAACGACTACCTCGCGCGCCGCGACGCCGAGTGGATGGGCGGGCTCCTCGAGTACCTGGGCATATCGGTCGGGTGCATCCAGGGTGGGATGTACCCGAAGGACCGGCGCGAACAGTACGCCCGCGACGTGACCTACGGCACCAACAGCGAGTTCGGCTTCGACTACCTCCGCGACAACGGCACCGCGATGCGGCCGGAGGAGCAGGTTCAGCGCGGGCACGCGTACGCGATCGTGGACGAGGTGGACAGCGTCCTCATCGACGAAGCGCGTACGCCCCTTATAATTTCCGGCCCGTCGCGACGGGACGAGTCTCACGCGTACGGCGAGTTCAGGCCGCTGGTCGAAAAGCTGGTCCGGCGCCAGCGGGAGATGTCCGGACAGCTCATCGCCGAAGCCGAGAAGTACTTCGACGAAAGCGACGACGAGGAAGCGGTTTACAACCTGCTCAAGGTGAGCAAAGCTACCCCGAAAAACAAGAAGCTCCTCAAGTTGTTCGAGGACCCGAAACTCAAGAAGGCGGTCCAGCGGGCCGAAATAGAGCTGATGCGGGACAAGAAGATGCACGAGGTCGCCGAAGAGCTCT
>CBDUXC010000429.1:0-2252 GCA_965371065.1 uncultured bacterium | reverse complement strand
GGGCAGCGGCTCCTCCTGCAGTCGCTCCAATTGCTCGCCGAGGGTCCCGAGACCCTCCGTATCCTCAACCTTCAACTCGCAGGTTATTTCGTGTTGTTCTTGGTTAATGTTTAGGCCCCCTTATTCGGCGATAAAATCCGTTGACGTTATTGAAAATACAACAAATAGAAAAACGGCGACGGAAACGCCTCCGGCGGCAACGAGACCGGAAGGAAGAGAAATTTCTTTTCGCCGGTCTTCAAATCCATGACGACGATTTTAGGGGCTCGCGGCACCTCGGCGAAGTGGTCGATATAAATGAGCACGTCCTCTTCGTACGAATACAATAGGTCGATAGCCGAATAATCGATCCGAAGGTGCCTATAAGCGTCGGCGTTTTCAGGGTCCCTGACATATACGTCCGTATAACCGCCATCCATATGGGGAGGTTCGGACTGATAAAAGTAGTACACCGGGCCGTCGCGCTCTTCGCCCGGGGGGTACGGCACGGCCCGCGTCCACTTGAAGTCGCCCGGGTGCGTACGGCCTGGCGGTTCGAAAGGTAACCGGTGGTATGCGCCGGTATCTTTGTCCAGATAGCCGAAGTATTTTTGCCACGGGAACTCTGATGGGTCATCGATATAAGTTACGTAAAGCTTATTACCCCCCGGGGCCCCGACTAATTCTAAAATGCGGTCGGCTCTCGTAACTTCACCGGGGTTACGTTTTTCGGGTTCCCAGCGATACAAAATCGTTTCGTAACTACGACGACCGCTGGGCTCGTCGTACGCGGTTCCGGTTACGCGACCGTAAGAAAAATAAAAACAGTTTTCGCTTGGATCGTATACGACCGACATACTCGTAAAACGCCCTTCGTCGTCGGGCAACTCGTATAAATGATATGGCGTTAGCGTGCGGGGTTTGTACAATACCGCGTAAGGCGCGTACTCGCGGCCTTCCGTCTCCAAGAACCCGAGCGCAACAGCGGTTTCCCACACGCCGTCAACGGCCGTCGCCCTCACCGAAAAACCAGAAACTTCGGCTAAGCAGTACACGTCACCGCTTTCGATATCTACACCATAAAACCGTCCCCTCAATTCATTCCTAGCGAAAAAAAAGTCGAATACGTATAGGGCCTTTAACTCGTTCGCGAGTTCGCCGCCTACCTCTCCGAAAGCCGCACAATTCAACCCAAGGATTAATATTGAAGCCACAGCTACGGATTTTACGTATCGTCGTAAATTCAAAAGTCGACCTCCTCTCCGTATCAGTCGGTTATAAAGAAGTGTTGGTGTTCGTTTTCTCGTACTTCCCCTTTTCTATCCCGTAATCTTTTCAAGCCTACGCTTTCGCCGGTCTCCTCTATAGCCTGCTGGACCTCCGCCAAAGTCCCCGGGATGTTAAACGCCCACCCGGTTTCTTTCCGGGGAATATCAACGGCGTACCCGTTCCAATGTCCCCACGGGTCGTAACTATCAAAAATCCCGTCCTCGTCCCCGTATTGCGCCATATTGGTACCCAGAGGCCTATAACCGGAACTCAAGTAGATTTTACGCGGCCAAGTATGTGGGTCCGCCGTTACCATCCTCCCCCCGAATCCCACTCGTTGCGTCGGCGGGTATTTATTATTAAGCACTTCCCACCATGCTCGTAGCGCGGCCTTCATCGCGGGCCGTAAATATTCGGCTTCCCGTAATCTATCGCCGTACGCGAGGTTTAAGTAAACGTAGTCCTTATCGAGGAATTCTAAATCGATTTTGCGCGGGTCGCGGTAGATCCTTCGCGCAATAATAGTCTGCCCCTCGATTAAATTCAACGAAGGGTTATGTTTCATGGCGTCGATATAATCAACCAAAGCCCCGGCGAATTCCGGAGCTACTCTACGATAAGGCTTAGTTGCGAGGATCTCCTCCCGCGTCGGAATCCCCGAAGGCGCTTTTTTTAGTTGGCGCGCCGCGCTTTTACCGAAGATCTCGCCAAGTACGGGCGCGAGCGGAGCCGCAAGGGGGCCGAGGATTTCCGGAAGCTCTTCTTTAAACTTCTGCGTTGCCATCGCCTGCACGTCGCTTTCGGCGTTGTCAGACGTCGTACGGACCGTAAACCTAATTACCTTCTGCGCGACCATAACCCCCGCCCTTTCAAACCGCCCTCCCCACCGTTAACAATTATAAATCTTTATAACCGCCGCGTCAAATGTTACGCGCGGCTTTAACGCGTTTGCGTTCCTCTTCAACCGCCGTTTCCTCCTCCGCGGTTAAATTACACAAACACTC
>CBDUXC010000428.1:0-2254 GCA_965371065.1 uncultured bacterium | reverse complement strand
CCTTGTATTCGCTCGTGAATTGTGCCGTCGCTTCGTCTACTTCCATCTTGCAAATGGGGTCAATAGCCATATAAATCTCCTTGCGCGTAATGAAAGCATAGGCGTATCGGGGTGTCAAGGTAATTCGGGGGAAGCGTTCTATTCGGCGAGAAATGACAGGGTTCGATTGGTAATCTGCCGGGGTACGTTCTTCCTATATGTCTACGCCGGGCGGACCGAGTGGAATAAATCGACGGCGGTTTTTAAGGGTTTGTGCGTTTGTTAATCTTCCGTACGTTCCCTGTATAAAGCTTCAGCCCGCCGTTTGATACCTAGCATACATTTACGCATCATTATAAAGTCGCTTAAGTCGAATACGACGATAAAGAGCGCGGCCTCAAGCGACGTAGGATAAAAACGTGTGCGTAGGCGGGTGATTAAACGGGTGCGTTCGTTGTCGAGTTCATATAAACCCCACGCCCACGTAAAGTCGGCGGTCGCGTTTTCCCACATCATTGACCGGTTGGGTTCCATCGTTCTCACGACCATGTAATTCGACTCGTTTAACGGTACCCTGTCGCCTATTTCCAGGTTTTGGAGTTCCGGTACGATGCGTTCGGCGCTCGCGACGCCCCGGTTATCGATCCAGTCGTAGCTGTACCATCCGGCCCTTTTCTACCCTATTTGCACTATCCAGGGCCATATGTATTCGGGCGGCGCTTTCACCGTCAACGCCCGCGTCGCGTCGAACGTCGGGTTTTTTACTATCTCGTCGCCGGGCATCGGCCGATTGACCTCTTCGTCGGCCGCGCCCCACGTAAGTTGCAAGGGGCGAAGCCAGAAAAAGTACAAGGATAGTACCGCCGACCCGATGATAAAAAACGTGAGAACGACACGTAACACGGTTTTTTCAACTTTGCCGAGTTTGGTTAAACCGACAATGCAATAGACCGCGATCGCCGCGATACAGAAGAATAGAAATGCAAACTTAATCACCGATCAACCTTTGTTTGCGGGAACGTTTATGTCCGAAATGAATAGACGCGTGAGTTGATTGAAAGCTTACGTAAAGAACGCCGCTAAATAGCGGCGTTCCCGTTGCTATTTTCGTTTCCGCGGTTTCTTCTTACCTTTCCGCTCGAGTTTCTCGGCCAGGACCGTCTTCTTGCGGGCGGCGGCGATAGCGTTCCATTCCTTGAGCAGGGCCGCCGCGACGTAGACCGAGCTGTACGTTCCTATGATGATACCGACGATAAGGGCTAGCGAGAAGTCCCGCAGGGCTTCGCCGCCCAGGAAGAAGAGCACGGTCAAAGCGATGAGCGACGACATTCCGGTTACCAGAGTCCGGGCCAGGTTTTCGTTGATAGCCCGGTTCAGAAGCTCCGGATAGGTCTCGCGCCGGGCCTGGTGTTCGTCCTCGCGGATGCGGTCATAGGTTACTATCGTGTCGTTGATAGAGTAACCGGCGATAGTAAGCAGAGCCGCGATTACCGTCAGGTCAATTTCGACGCCCGCCAGGGTAATTACGCCTAAAGCCACGATAAGGTCATGTATAACCGCTACGACCGCGACTACTCCGCTTCTAAAGTTGAATCGTATCCAGATGTAGAGAAGCATCCCGACGGCCGCGACCAGCATCGCTTGCATCGCGAGCCGCGCCAGGTCGTGGGAGACCCGCGGGCCGATGTTCTCGGTACCCCGGACGACAAACGTGGATACGTAGAAGTGGTCTTTCAACGCTTTCCCGTTCTTTTTGGAAACGTCGGCTTTTTTCAGGAGTTCGTTGAAAGACTTGAGCAATCGGGACTCGCCGGTGCCGCCGGCCAGGTTTCGGATATCCACGGACGCTTGCGCGAGCGCGTCGGCGTCGTCCTCGTCCATATACATTATGAAGTCGTCGTACAACGCGTCGTACGTATCAAGTACGTTAAGGTCGGTCTTACCGGCCGTGTCCTCCGGATATCCGAAGATATCTTTAAGGACCGCCGTCAGTTCGTCGACCTTCTTGTTTACGACTATCTGCTGAATTCGTTCCCGGATGTTCTCGGGTGTCGCGTCGTGTATGTTTATGAGCTGGGTTACGCCGGCGGCGCCGGCCACCTTAACCGCGACCGTCGTGAAAACGGGGCTCAGCTCTTCCTCGGCCCTGTTGCGCGCGGTTACGTCAACGACGGACATCACCATGCTGATGTGTCCGCTTTCCTCATCGACTATCATGCATGCCGACAGCGCGGCATCGAACGTTGAGTTGTCCTTCCTTAGCGCGGCCAGTTCA
>CBDUXC010000427.1:0-2267 GCA_965371065.1 uncultured bacterium | reverse complement strand
TCGATTTAAGTAAATGCGAAATGTGCCATAAAGAAGGCGGCCGTTTGCCGCCGATTCCTGAGGCTTTTTATGCCTCTTCCCACGGTGGTTTAATCTGTCTCGACTGCCATACGGACGCCTCGAAACCGCACAGTAAAGATGCGCCGGTAATGCTCGGGTGTATTGAATGCCACGATGAACAGGGAAGGGCATTGGCCGCAAGCGCTCATAAACCCGGAACCGCCTGCGCGCCCGGTTGCCGTTCGTGCCACGGTTCCGGCCATTTCGTCGCCTCGTTGGGGTTGAAGAGTTATCAACCGACTTATACGCGCGCCGTATGCGGGAAATGCCACCCGCAGGAAACCAAAGAGTACTTGAACAGCTCGCACGGAAAAGCTTCCTTTAAACCCGGCGCCGTCGCGCCCACTTGTTATATCTGCCACGGCGAGCCCCATGGTATCAGCGACGTAGAGACAAGCGACGAATTTTCTTTCGAAAACCTCTCCGAACTTTGTGGGGCATGCCACGCGGGTAGTGAGGAGACGCCGCACGCGCCGCACCCGGTACCGTACCCTATGGTGTTCATAGAGAAGCGCGGTCCCAATAATAGAGGGAAGGGACCGCCGGAGCTTCACGCGACGTGCGTCGATTGCCATACTGCGCATAACGAACAACCCTCGGCCGAACCTTCTTCAACCGTTAACATTTATAACGTAGCCAAGACGTGCGGGGGCTGCCACGCCCGCGAATACCAGTTGTACTCTATGAGCGTTCACGGCATGGCGGCAGCCGAAGGCGTCGGCGAGGCACCGACGTGTCCCGATTGCCACGCCGCATATGATGGAGCGAAGCCAGCCGCTTTGTCTGGAGAGGAGCGTACGGCCCTATGCGCCGAGTGCCACGACGCCTCTTTTATATCCGAGTTCGGGATCGACCGGGATAAAGTAGACCAGTACAAACACACCTTTCACGCGAAGGCGATTCATTACGGCTTGACGTCCGCGGCCGACTGCGTCGACTGTCATACGCCCCACGGCGTGTTCTCGCCGGAAGACGATAGATCGACGGTTTCGGAGGTGAACCTCCTCGAGACGTGCGCGGCCGAAAGTTGCCACCCGGAGGCGAAGGGGACTATGTTCGCCGGGGCGGGGGGGCACCTTAAAGACCGCGGCGAACGCGCCGATCCCGTCCAAAAGTGGACCTCGTTGTTCTTCATTTGGCTTACGCGAACCGTCATTGCGTTGTTGGTCTTGCACATCCTCGCAGAGTTCACGAGGGATTTACCGGCACGTCTAAGGGCGTCCAGGAAGCGCGAGCGAGCGCGTAAATAAAACTTCCCGAAACGGTTCCGTTCAAACGTTATCCGAACTGATGAAAAAGATAATCCGCTTTAACTTATTCGAACTCATCCAACATTGGATTATGGCCGGGACTTTCGTCGTGTTGGCTCTTACCGGACTCCCGCTGAAGTTCCCGGAGGCGACTTGGGCCGGCCCGTTATACGAATTCTTCGGCGGGATCGCCGTCGCCCGCGTGGTCCATCGCGTCGCCGGGGTTTTAATGACAGCCGATTTTGTTTTTCACGTTATATACTTCGCCATAAAATATTCGAAGACGAAAGGTAAGTTTAAAGCTCTCTTTGATCCTGCCCGAACGTTGTTGCCTCTTCCCAAAGATATTGTCGACTTATTCCATAATCTCCTATACTTCTTCCGCTTTCGGAACGAAGGCCCGAGGTTTGGCAGGTTTTCCTACAAAGAGAAATTCGACTACTGGGCCGTCTTTTGGGGGATGATTATTATGGCCGGGTCGGGTTTTATCCTTATGTTCCCGGAGACGTTCGCGCGGTTCCTACCCGGGTGGTTGATACCGCTGGCCCTGATCGGCCATTCCGACGAAGCGATCCTGGCGATCTTGGCTATCGTCATCTGGCATCTATATAACGTTCACCTTAACCCGAGAAATTTCCCGATGAATATGGTCTGGTTAACCGGTAAATTAACCGAAGAGGAAATGCGCGAGGAGCACCCGGTCGAACTGGAGATAAAGGGAAAAAGAGGCGTCCTACCTTACGACGAAAAGGAGTAGGACCGGAACGGCCGGCGCGCCTGTACTCTTTGGTTTTTAACCGTTACTCTTATGAATAAATTCTCGATTTACTTTCCTCCCCGCGGGTATCGGTTTACCTCTTTCTAACCCTCCTTTTCGTTTCGCCGCCGGGCACGCTTATCCCCCGGAACGAGTTCCCCTCCTATTTACGAGGTACACTACAACAGCTGGGCCGTCGG
>CBDUXC010000426.1:0-2272 GCA_965371065.1 uncultured bacterium | reverse complement strand
TGGAAAGGATACCGGCGCCTATGTTCCCGGCCACGTTCTTCATCGCCATCGCGCCTTCTTCGGCGGTGGTTATTTCGACTACCGGGTCGTCTATGACGTAGTGCCCCAGCCCGAAGCTGTCGGCGCGAACCGCGTAGTTGGTGAAGAACCCGCCGACGCCGTACGCGGAAGTCGTTACCTTCTTCTCGAATCGGGCCAGCAGTTTGTGTTCGTCGGCGTACGGCTTGTGGAATATCAGCGAGCCGGCGTTTCCCGTGTCCACGACGAAGTCTCCCCCATAATCGTCGACGGACGCTTTAACCAACGGGATGCCGCTCAGGTAAGTTATCGGGACGAACTCGGCGTCGATAGGCGGGTCGAACTCGTCCGGTTCGTAGATAGTCAAGCTCTCGTTCTCATAGTCCAGCTCGGTGACGAACCGGCGACAGAAGTCGGCGCCCAGGACGCCGTCTATCTTCTTCCCGGCCAGCTCCGATATCGCCGAGATGTCGAACACGGCGACGGTCGGGTTCACGATGGTTACCCCGCCGACGGACATTATCGGAACCAGGGCCAACGTAGCGGTTTCGGTACCCCCGGCGCCGGTCCCACCGAGTTCGCCTTCGGTCTCGAAGCCGAGTTCGTCGGCCACGGACGCGTCGAGAACCGAGATGCTCGCGCCCGTGTCGAACAGGAAGTTGAGGGGTTCCGAGCCTACTATCGTTACCGGGACGCAGGGCACTTTCCCGAAGAAGTCCAACGGTACGGTCGCCGAAGTCGCGTTGTTTTCGAAAGCGTAGTCCTTGAGGTCGCTAGCCGGCATCGCGAACGATTCGGCGGTTAGACCTTCGTTTATTGAAACCTGTTCGGTCAAAGCTATTAACGTATCGGTCCCGGTCGTCTGTTCGATACGGAAGGGCAGCATCAAGCCGTTTACTTCCCTGTAATCGCTGAAGGTCGTGACGGACGTACCCAGCTCGCTGTCCAGTTCGGTTCTGTCCGAAAGACCCGATTCTTTATTTATGTACGCGCGGACCGGGTTCGCCGGAAAGGCCGTGTATTCGATAACGTAGTGTTCGTCGGTTTCTTCTATGAGCTCCGCCGTGCCGGGTTCGGGCGCCAGGTACCGGTAATTGGCGAAGTAAGCCGAGATGTCCATCATGTCGGCGTCCTTACCGACCAGCTCGGAAACCTTGCCGTTGTAGTCGATTTGCCACGCGACGGTCCCGTTGGTGCAAGCTACGTGAGATATTGGCCCCAGGTGAATCTCGTTCATAAACTTGTCCGGTTTCATCGCCGCCGTGAAGTCGGCGCCGGTCATTCCCATCCCCTCGAGCGTGGACGTCGTAACCAGGCTCCGGACCGAGTCAACGGCCGGGCCGCCGAGAGCTGCCTTGTGCATGTCAAGCACTTCTTCGAGCGTAGCGGCGTTCGCGGCGAAGACCGCCGCGGTTAAAGATAAAGCAACGATATTAACGAATCTCATTTGCATATCGACCTCGTTGAGTATACCAGTCGGTATAAGGGCTGCCCTTTTTTTATTTACCGTTTATCGGTAGATACTACGGATAATACCGTCTCGAGTTTCGTCTTTATACGGCGCGCTAATCTACCGGCCGAAAGATAATATACGGCGGCCGTTACGTCAAGGGGGGAAGCTATTAACTACGCTTTAATCGTTTTTTTCGAAAAAAAACGGACGAGCTTCTCACCCGTCCGTTTCGGTTAATTTTTCAATTCTACCGGACGACCACCATCTTCTTTGACGCTGAGAAATCGCCCGCGTACAATCTGTAAACGTACACGCCCGGCGCAAGACCTGCGACGGTACGCTCGTGAGTACCAACCGTCAACGTCTCGTCCACAACGGTAGTTACCTTGCGGCCCGTAAGGTCGTACACGGCTAGCGTAACCTTCGCGCCCTCCGGCAGGTCGAAGGCGATTGTTGCGGTCCCGCTCGCCGGGTTCGGGCGCGATTGGTAGAGGGCGTAACTGGTCGGTAGGGCGCCCCGCCACGTACAAACGACGGGCCCGAAGGTTTCGCTTGAACCGCCGATATCTACCGCCTCCAGCCAGTAGCTGTAGGTCGCGCTGGCTTCGACCGCCGCGTCGAGATACGCGTACGGCGATTCGCCGGTTATCAGCTCGGCGTTGAGCTTATCCCGCGACGTAATAACTCTCCCTTCACCCGCGTCGGTACAGCGGTACAGGTTGAAACCGGCCACCTCTTCGGCGCATTCCCAGGAGACTTCGACGCCTTCGCGTACGCTCTCGGCCGAGAAGTATTTTACCG
>CBDUXC010000425.1:0-2277 GCA_965371065.1 uncultured bacterium | reverse complement strand
CCGGTTTGTCCTATTATGCGCGGTCGGAATATCGGTATTTTTCGTCTGCCACGTCGCCGAATATTTCCCGATAGTAGCCGGGTTCAGAAATCCACGAAGCCTTATAACCGAGCGGGTTTTCGCCGATTTTGACGCCGTAAAGGCGGTTAACTCGCTACCGACCGGGTCGAAAGTACTCTCATGGGATATGCGGGTTTTCTATTTCGACACGCCTGTAATACTCGGCCGCCCGAAGCATAGCGGTACGGGCGGGTCATACTTCGATACTACCCGGATGGAAACCCCGGGCGAAATGCTGGAGTGGTGCACTGAACACGGGGTAACTCACGTTCTCGCCGTTTCCGACGAATCGGACTTCACCTTCCCCGGAAAACCGTTCCGGAATCCCGACGGCAAATACCACTTCCGGGAAGATTTTTTAGATGTCTACGGTACTGTATTAGCCGAAGGCGGACGGGAGGGCGTTAAAGGCGGTTATTATGAGTTATACGAAATGCGTTACCCCTGAAGCTACGAAGGAATTTCACGACTAAAACGTCTCGACCGATCAGTTCCAGCTTGATTATCCATACCGTTTTTGTTATATAAATCGAAAGAAGCGAGGTGATAGAATGGCCACGTGGATTTGTCCCGACTGCGGGTATGAAGAAGAGGCACGCTGCAAGCCTAAAGAGTGCCCGAAATGCGATAAAACCGTAGAATTCGCCAAGAAAGAAAGCTCCGGCGGTTGCTGCGGGTAGGTGAATACATCCGATAAAGCTAACGGCGGCGCGGATAAACCGCGCCGTCTTTCTTTACCGGTACACACATATACCGTTAATAAATCACTTGTTTATCCCCCGCCCGTTTCGTATGCTATTTCACGTTGAAAAGTATATAAACTAACGGAGCGACCCTATGTTCTCCCTCGGAATCGCAATAGCCGCCGGCGTACTTTCGTCGGTGTTTTTTATCCTCGCGTCGCCGTCGTACGGAACATGGCCGCTGGGGCTTCTGGCCCTCGCGCCCGTCTATTACCTGCGATTAGCGTCTCGCAAATCGGTTACCGTCGTCGCGACGGTCGTCTTCGCGGCGGCTTTCGCCTTCCACAACGCCAAGTGGTATTTTGTGTTTATGGGCAATACTCCGGTCCTGGCTTTCCTGGCCTGCCTCGGCTTCGCTTTAGTATACTATTGGGTCGTAGAGACGGCCGTATGGGTAGGGCGCCGGCGCCCGAGCCTCGCGCCCCTGGCCCTCCCGATTATATGGGTGGCCGCGGACGCGGTACGCACCTCCGTCTCCTGGCTCGAGTCGGCCTGGTTCCCGCTTTACGCCAATACGCAAGTCGGCAACGTCCCGTTCCTGCAGCTCGCGTCCTGGGGCGGCGTCCACCTGATAACCTTCGCGGCCCTGGGCGTTGCCGCGGCGATAGCGTACTGGCTCACCGGACCGTTCAAGCCGTTCCGCGCGGCCTGGGCCGCTATACTCCTGGTCGTTTTCGGCGCCGTATGGCTGGGCGGCCGCGGTGCCGCCGAACCGTCGGTGGACCTGTCGGAGCTTACGGTGGTTTGCGTCCAGACCGGCGCCGTACACGTCATACCCGATCACGACATCCTCGCCGATTACGCAGCGCTGACCGACGAAGCCCTGGCCGCGAACCCGGGCGTGGACGTGGCCGTATGGACCGAGACCCTCTTCTGCGACTACGGCGACGCCGAGACCCGCGGTAAAATCGCGTACTTCGCCCGGAGCCGAGGTATATACGTCGTATTCGATTGCTATGAGGAAGTAGACGAGGTCCGATACAACACGGCCGTGCTGCTCGACCGAAACGGCCGTGAAGCGCTCAAGTGGCGGAAGCGGCATCCGGCGCCCGGTGAACCGAGCGACCGCCCGCCGAAAGACGAACCTTACGGCGTTTACGACGCGCCCTGGGGCCCGACGGGCCTCCTAATCTGCTACGACGACCACTTCCCGCGGGTGGCCCGGCGCCTGGCCGGCGAGGGCGCTCGAGTCTTCCTGATACCTTCCAACAACCATGGCTACGGCGACGACTATTTCTACCGGGTCCACCTGAACAACGCGGTCTTCCGCGCCGTCGAGAACAGGTGTACTACAGCAGTGGCCGCGTACGACGGTTATTCGGCGATAATCGACGACGCCGGCCGCATAGTTGCGCTCAAGGACGACCACGAACCGGGCTGGATTACGGCGACGGTTCCCGCCGGCCGCGGCGCGACCTTCTACACGAAGCACCTGTGGGTTTTCCACTGGTTGTACCTAGTAGCAGCCGTGTTC
>CBDUXC010000424.1:0-2277 GCA_965371065.1 uncultured bacterium | reverse complement strand
CGGGTCGATTGAACCGGCGTTTACGCCGACCCGCACCGGAATACCCTTTTCCTTCACCTTCCCGGCGACCGTCTGCAGGTGCTCCCGCCGGCGTACGTTCCCGGGGTTCAACCTTACGCTCGCGACGTCCGTCTCCAGCACCGCCAGGGCCAGCCGGTAGTCGAAATGGATGTCGGCGACTACGGGTATGGGCGAACCGGCGACTATCTCGCCGAAGGCAGCCGCCGCGTCCATATCCGGTACGGCGACCCGCACTATCTCGCATCCGGCATCGGTCAGCCGCTCGATTTGGCCGAGCGTGGCCGCCGCGTTCCGCGTGTCGGTCTTCGTCATCGACTCGACCCGGACCGGCGCGCCGCCGCCGACGGTAACGCCGTCGAACTCTATTCTTCTTGTATTATCGCGAGTGAACATTTACGCCGTTATTTGCCTTAAAATACGAACCGGCTTACGTCGGCGAATATCGCGAGGACCATTATCCCGACGATCATCGCCAAGCCGATAATGTTGATTATCTCACGGGCTTTCATGGGAAGCCGGCGCCGCGAGACCAGTTCGATACCGCCGAAGACTATGTGCCCGCCGTCGAGGACCGGTACCGGCAGTAAGTTCATAATCCCCAGGATTATCGATAGATACGCGATAAACTGGAGAAACGTCTTCCAGCCGGCCCTGCCCGTTTCGCCGGCCATCGCGGCGATGGTTATCGGGCCGCCCAGGGCTTTGTCGGGCCTGACCTGTCCGGTTATGAGCAGTTTCAAACCCTTCATCGTAATCGCGAACGCTTCGTACGCGTGGGCGGCGCCGGCCGGGAACATCCCGGCCCACCCCACGCTCACCGGTACTTCGATGATCCCGCATATCAAACCCATCTCGCGTACTAATTCATCGGCACCTCCGCCGTCGTAGTTTATCGCGTACGCGAGTTCTCCTTCGGGCGACGACACGACAACTTCGTATCGCCGCGGCTCCAGGTCGTCCAGTCTTTTTAAAATAGCCGTGTAGCTCTCCGTCTCCTCACCATCGAAGGATACGAGGCGGTCGCCCTTACGTACGCCCGCTTCTTCCGCCGCGGTATCGGGTATCACTACGTATATATCGTTTGACTGGTAGGGCAGGATACCGATACGTCCGGTGCCCGATTCCGGGTCCATTACGGGCGTTACCTCGAAGTCCCTGGTCCCGCCGGCCCGTTCAACGACGACGGTCAGTTCACGGCCCGGGTTTACGTATATGTTCTTTTCGATATCGGTCCAGTTTTCTACGGGCGCGCCCTCAATGGATTTAATAATGTCGCCGGAACGGAGACCGGCGGCCGCCGCCGGCATTACGGTTTCTTTGCCTTCTATCTCCGCCGTCTCGACTATCCCGCCGATCGTCGCCGGGAAGGTGTAAAGAGTGTACCCGGCCCTCACTACGACAGCGTAAAGTAGTACCGCCAGGGCGACGTTACTTGCCGGTCCCGCCGCCGCGACGAGCATACGCACCCAAGGCGGCTTAGAGAAGAACTCGTCCGGTTCGCCGCGGGCGTTCTCGGCGTCTTCGCCGGCCATCTTCACGTATCCGCCCAGGGGTATCAAAGATAACGCGAACTGGGTACCGCGCCACGTTTTCGACGCGAGGATCTTACCGAAGCCGAAACTGAAGCGAAGCACACGAACGCGGGCGAGCTTCGCCGCGGCGAAGTGCCCCGACTCGTGAACCAGCACCAGTACCGTCAACGCGATTAAGAAATATAAAATCGTTAAAACCATTTCGGGTTTTTCAATATGGTCTACTGGAGCCAATCGTCGAGCGGTTCCACGAAGTAGCTCCCCTTGCCGCCCGGCAGCCGTTCGCCGAACGACGCGAACTTGGCGCCTTCTTCGTACCACTCCTCAAAATCAACGCTGTCTATGTACTCATGGTAATCTTTTATCACTTTCGAGATTTCTTCGTGCAAGCCGTCCAGCGTCTCGCTGTAGCAATCTATCCCGATCGGCATAAGCCTGGCCATATACCCACCGCTCTGGGGGAAGATTACCGCGACGATGTTCCCGACTTCCCTCTCGTCCTGTTCTTTTTCCGTCATTTCGGGTGTTCCTTTTTAACTTTATCTATGTGTTTTTTAAGGTCGTCGGCTGTACCGAACTTACCCACGCGCCCGGCCGTCGCGAACGGACCGGTTACCGCGTCGTATATAATCTGGTACTTCTCGAGCGCCTTTTCGTACCGTCCGAGTCCCTCGTACGCTCGGCCGCAGAGCCATAATATATCGTAGTCCAATTGTTTCTCTTC
>CBDUXC010000423.1:0-2281 GCA_965371065.1 uncultured bacterium | reverse complement strand
CGAGTATATGCGTCTTATTCGCCGAATCGACGCTGCCGGTCGGTTCGTCGGCCAGAATTACGGCCGGGTCGGTATAGAGCGCCCGGGCGATCGCGACCCGCTGTTCTTCGCCCATCGAAAGCTCCGACGGCAAGTTCCGCTTTTTATCGCCAAGACCCACCGTTTCCAATACCACGTCAGGCGACGCGCCCCTGACACCCGCGCCCAACTTCTTCATTATCGCGACGTTGCCCAGGGCCGAAACGGCGGGCAACAGGTTGAACTTCTCGAAAATAACACCGATCCGGTCCCGGCGTAAGCGCGTCCTGGCGGCGTCGCTCAACGCCGTAAGCTCGGTCCCGTCCACCCAAACGCGGCCCCGCGCCGGGCGTAGTATACCGCACAAGACGTGCAAAAGCGTCGTCTTCCCGCAGCCCGAAGGACCCATCAACGCCGCGAACTCGCCGGGCGCGATTTCCAGGTCTACGCCGTCAAGGGCGACAAACGGACGATCGCCGGACCCGAAAACGACCGATATATCTTCCGCTGTTAACGCGGTTTTCCCGGTCATAACCTATTCATAACGCAGGGTTTCTGCAGGGTCACGAGTCGAGGCGTAAACGGCCGGGATTATACCGGCCAGCGCGCCAATTGCCATACCTAACGCCGCGTACCCGAACGTGCGGTTAACCGTCATCTCGACCGTCAGAAGCGGGTAACGAACTCCTATTCCTAACTTCAACAACCAGGCCAATCCTACGCCGACTACGGCGCCCAGAGCGCACAGTACCAAAGTCTCGCTTAAGATAACCCGCGTGATAAACGCCCGGGACGCGCCCAACGCCTTCAGTATCCCGATCTCGCGGGTCCGCTCCAGGACGACCGTGTACGTCGTAAGCAGGATAACCAGCCCGGCGATCAAAAGCGCCAACGCGGTTACCGCGCCGATGAACTCGTCCAAACCGGCCATCCCTTCGGCCATCTCGTCCGCCAACGCGCCCATCGTAATCGTATTCAAACCCGGAAATCCGTTCTCTATCGCCGACGCGGTCTCCGAAACGTAACCCGGGTGTTTACACTTGACGTAGAACGCCGAGACCTTGCCTTCCTGACCGGTAAGCTCCTGAAGAGCGTCCAGGTGCATAAACAACCTGGCGCCGGCGCCGGCGCGCACGGTCCCCACAATCGTAAACTTACGGTTCATTAACTCGACAGTATCGCCCGTCTCCAACCCCGCCGACCCGGCGAACAGGTCGTCCACTACTAACTCGTCGCTGTTTTCCATCAACCGTCCGGCGACGAGGGCTTCGGACACGGGCCGGCCGAAAGCCGGGAAGTTATCGGGCCGTACGCCGTAAACGTTTTGCAGGCGCCCGTCGACCTCGGCGACCCATACGAGGACCGGCGAAACCGATTCTACAGGGCGGACGGTTTCTCCGTTATACTCGATCTCGACGACCTCCAGTTCTTCGCCGAGGGACTCGTCCATCACCCCCGTACGGACGCCCAGCAGCGCCGGATTGGACGTCCGGGAAACGATTATGTCCGCGCCGACGTTCCTTATCCGGTCAAGGACTTCGTTAATCGAACCGTAAGTCAATCCGGCCAATACAATCGGCGCGGCCACGCCTACGGCCACGGCCGCGACCGCTATAGCGCTCCTGATCTTACGCCTGTAAAGGTTGCTTATGGCCAGAGAACCCATATCGCGGATAAATATAAGAACGGCTCCGGCCGCCTACGGCCGTGAGCCGGCTATGTTCGTATTTCGCTTACTCCACGTCGGTTTCCGGCGGCGCCCACAGCATTACGAATACGCTTCTGGTCGCGTCCAGGTCTTGCGCCGGTTCGACGTCGGCTTCAAGGTACATCGAATCGGCCGGGCGCCGTATATCCGATACGTACCCGACGACGAGCCCCGGCGGGAATTTCCCGCTCAATCCGGACGTTACTATCAAGTCGCCGACTTTCACGGACAGGTCGCGGTCGAAGTAAGACAGGTGCCCGGCCCCTTTTTCGTCGGCGAAGTAAAGCCCGGCGTACCCGGTGGCCGCGTGCTCGACGGTACAGCGTATCTGGTCGCTGGTGATAATCTCCACCAGCGATACCGACTCGGCGGCACTCCGTACGTAGCCCACAAGCCCGTCGATTCCTATGACCGGCATCCCCCGCGCGACGCCGTCGGCGGTCACCGGGCGGCTGCCGGCACTGTCCGCGCAGCTCGCGAAGTCGAGGAACGCTGTAAAGCTGCGCTCCACGCTGGCGGCTCGGCCCACGCCCGAGCGCTCGAAGTCGAGCGTGG
>CBDUXC010000422.1:0-2282 GCA_965371065.1 uncultured bacterium | reverse complement strand
GAATAACGCCGGAAGAAAACGCGAAAGAGTAAAACCACAGCGTATACGGTATTTCGTTAAAACAGATTTCCTAAACACAAGAAAGGCGGCCGAAAGGCCGCCTTATCTGCGCTTACTTAACCGGGCGCTTAGTGATACCCGGTCTTTATACGCCCAATGCTTTATTCTATCACTACTATTTTTTTCGTAACGTAACTACCGTCGGCCGAGAGCC
Organism: uncultured bacterium; assembly: GCA_965371065.1. GTDB lineage: Bacteria > RBG-13-66-14 > B26-G2 > WVWN01. The sequence goes on along the minus strand of CBDUXC010000422.1, from coordinate 2,068 downwards.
GGACTATGTAAAGCCCCGGCGTTGCGCGTCGGCTTGTTCCGGTGGTAAGATCCCATACGACCGTTCCGGACCCGGGTGCGATATCGAAAGTTCGGACGGCCCGGCCTTTGATGTCATAAATCGAAAGGGCCGCATCTTCCGCGCTCTCCGGTACCGAATACTCGATATTTACCCCGAAACAAGCCGGATTAGGATATGGCGCGGCAAGATAGAAAGCCGACTTTCCCGATGGTTCCGTCGTAATCTCGGTAATTGCGGAATTATACTTACGGCCGTCCGTAACTACTTCCAACGTATATTCGTAAGTTACCCCGCACGCAACACCGTCGTCGACGAATATGAGGGGGCTGGAGCCTCGTATCGGTTCCGCGTTTAACCTCACGCCCGACGTTAGACGCGTATTCCCTCCCGCGCCGGGTATCTCGGCCCGGTAAAGGTTGAACGCGACAGGTTCGTCGGATTCGTATTCCCACCGAAGAACCACGGCGTTATCTCTTTGTACGGCGCCGAAGTTTATCACGACTTCGGTTATTACGTACTGCCCGATACAAAGGGTAGGGTCGCCGATGAGCGTCATACCGTAGTGCCACAGCTTCGCTAATTGACTGGCGTCGGCCCAGAGCTCCATCCAACGGCGGAAGGATTCACCTATGGTTTCGCCGTCCCCCAACGGGTCGTAGAAATCACCGAAATTAAGCATTGCGCCCGCCTTGGTGGAACCGACCGCCGCCAAACCGCAGTCGTTGTCCATGAAAACGTACCAGCCGCCGATATAATCTTCTTCGACGTAGCGCGCTGCAGAACACGCAAAAAGGTTATAAAACAGACTCTCGGGTTTGATTTCATAAACTTCTCTAAACGTCGTAAAATCGTAATCCCCGTACCATTGGAACTGGTGGCGAGACCAAGAACTGTGGGCGCAAACCTGGACGAATTCATAACCGTAGTCGAGCCGATACTCGTAATCGTCGTCGAAAGTATCTTCGGGACGGTATACGCAAGTTATACTATCATATGCTAAATACATATCGTCGAGCCACTCCAACCATTCGTACTGCCAATCATCGTCCACGTATAAAAGGGCCCATCCGTTCGCAGAGGTTCCACCGGTCCTATATAACACGTTCTTTTCCAAATAATTCCCGATAAGCTCGCTCTCCGAGTGGGCCCCGTAAACAAGGCTGCTCGCGTAACAACGCCCCACCGGTATATCCGCGTAGACATCGCCGGTACCGTCGGTATGCTCGTCCCAGATACCGTTTCCGTTGGCGTCCGACCACTCGCCGTCGAGGTCCATATAGAACAGGTCTATCGGGAAGTACTCGTAGTCCCATTCAAACATCTCGTAGAAGGGTACCGGTATATCTCCTACCAACATAAGATGGAAATAACCTTTACCTTCGTAAAATTCGACCAGGTTATTACGTAAATCGACTTCGTCACCGCCGGAACACGTTAATAACGTTACAGTGTAACCTTCCGACTCGAGCTGGGGTACGTAGTCTACCAATATAGGTTGTGTAACCAGATAAAATAAACCGGTTTCGCAAATTAAAAGGTAGTAATTCCCCGTGTCTTTAGACGACTCGTAAACTTTATCTATAGTGAACGGTTGTCCGTAACCCCACCGCGCCCGAACGTCTTCAACCGGCGTATATTCGACTTCGTCCACGAGCTCCAAACGCTTAACTTCTTCGTACTCCGATAGACCGTAGCTTAAAGCGGATACGGCGTAAACCACAGCTATTACGAGAAATATTCCCCTCATCGATAACACCCCCATCGGTCTTACTACGGAACAACACGCGTTTTACTTAAAAACGAGCGCCGAACTCCTTAAACTCCCCCGTATAATCTCCGTATAACTTCTCCGAGTCTATAACTCGCGTAAAAGGCGGGCCGAGTTTCACTATCGTACCGACGGCCTGTACTTCGCTCAACGGCCCCTCGATTACCGTCTCCACCCGGCCGTTGGACACGTTGCGGACGTATCCGGTAACGTCGTAGCCCCGGGCCTTCTCGATAACGTAGTAGCGAAAGCCGACGCCCTGGACCCGGCCGCTCACTA
>CBDUXC010000421.1:0-2302 GCA_965371065.1 uncultured bacterium | reverse complement strand
TTCATAGATGTAGCCGGGTCTGCCGGAGAAGAAAAAGAATACCCTGTAGATGTATCTATCGGCGATTACGTTTCTTTGATCGAAGTTAAACCGGCGTACGTGAAGTACGTATCGGGAGAATAACGGCGGAAGATTTGGTCGAGACCGATAAAAAAGAAGCTTTAACGGCGAAGTTGTACGTCCCAGACAACGAGCAAGCGGCCGAATTGTTCGGGCCCAAGGAGGAGCACCTTAAAAGGTTCGAGTCCATCTTCGGCGTTAAGCTCACCGCCCGCGGCGGCGAATTGATTATACGCGGTGAAGAAGCGGCGGTGGATAGGGTCTATTCGGTCTTTGAGGAGTTCCTTAGTATCTCCGAGGATAAAGGCGCGGTTACGTCCGCCCAGGTGGTGTACGCGCTGAGCTTATTAGAGAAAGACCCGGACGCTGATTTATCGGGAGCACTAGCGGACGCGATAGCCGTACCGTCGAGGCGCCGATTTATTCGTCCGCGGACTGCCGGGCAACAGACTTATATAGAAGCGATACGAAACAACACCGTAATATTCTCCATCGGGCCGGCGGGAACGGGGAAAACCTATCTCGCGATGGCGATGGGGATCGCGGCCCTGATGCGGGAGGACGTACGGCGGCTTGTGTTGGCGCGGCCAGCCGTAGAAGCGGGCGAGAGCCTGGGGTTCCTACCGGGCGATATGCTCGAGAAAGTGTCTCCTTATCTCCGACCGTTATACGACGCGTTGAACGATATGATGGACTTCGACCGAGCGATGAAGTTGATAGACCGGGGAATCGTAGAGGTAGTCCCGCTCGCTTATATGCGCGGGCGAACCCTGAACGACGCGTTTATTATATTGGACGAAGCGCAGAACACAACGTTCGAACAGATGAAGATGTTCCTTACGCGCCTGGGCTATGGGTCTAAATCGGTGGTTACCGGTGATATTACGCAAATAGACTTGCCTGAAGGTCAGAGCTCCGGGTTGGTCGAGGTCCAATATATATTAAAAGGTATAGACGATATAGCGTTTGTTTACCTTACAAAAACCGACGTAGTACGTCACAGGATTATCCAATGGATAGTCCGGGCGTACGAAGAATACGAACGCGCCCACCGCTTGGACGACGAAAACAAACGGCGGAAGGGGCACCGCAAGGTAAAAGACGATGAAAAGGCTACTGGCGAAGATACGGCGCCGGAGGAAGAAAAGGCTTAAGGGCCGGAAGCCGCGTAAACGCACCCTTTTGACCCACCCCACGTGGCGGCGGGTTTATATATTCGTCGGTTCGGTGGCCCTTTTAAGCGTGCTTATTACGCCCGGCCAGATACTCCGAAAGCCGAAGTTGATCGAGGGAGAGATCGCCGAAAAAAATATTATCGCGCCCTACAGGTTCCCAGTATATAAAGAACCGTCCGAGCTGAGGTTGGAGCGGAAAAAGGCCGCCGATAAGGTACTGCCGGTCTTCGAGCGCAACGAAACGATGGAAGAAATAGCCGCCGACGAACTCCGCGATTTCTTCGATATAATTTCCGTGTTGGCCGTAACTTATAGAGGTCTTACGTCGGCGGAACGGATCGCCTACGTCGAAGAGTTGAGTATAGATATGGGCGATGAATCCTTAACTCTATTGTTCTTGTCCGATGGCACGGAACGTTTGGAAAACGAGGCCCTCGAGCTTCAAAAAAAGGTTCTCGCCGAGGGCGTGATCGACCGGGAAACCGTTTGGCGAAAGGACCTGGGCGATACCGTGAACCTTCGGGACCCCCGGACTCACGAGGAACAAATAACAGCCGTAAACGCTTTTTTGGACGAAGAAAAAGCGGGTTTCAGGTCCGAAGAGTTAGCCTTACAGATGCCTGGGTTATCGGCGGAAGAAGCGAACGCCGTCTCCGCGGTTGTTAGGATAACGATTCGGCCGAACGTTTTATACAACGAGACCGAAACCGAACGACGGCGGGAAATCTCCCGTAACGCTGTGGACCCTGTACTTAAATGGGTGGAAGAAAACGAGAAGATAGTAGAAAGCCACACACGCGTGACAGAGGAGCAGATATTAACTGTTAACGCGCTTTACTCGGGGAGAACGAAGGTTAACCTTGCTTATTCGTACGCCGGGCGTACTTTATTAGCTTTGATTATTTTCGTTCTCGTTGTGGGGTTCGTTTACCGCTACCGCCGGGACCTTTTCGAGCGACCGGGGGCTTGGCTGTTGCTCGCGATTATTCTGGTCGGGTCCGTAGGGATAATGCGGATGACGTGGCTTTTCCTGGCGGCCCGCGCGCCCTTATCGGCTTATTTACTAG
>CBDUXC010000420.1:0-2304 GCA_965371065.1 uncultured bacterium | reverse complement strand
ACGTAAAGACTAGATCGCTGAAGCAGGTCAACGGAAGAGTAGCCACACTCATCGTTGAGATATATATGATGCATGCTTTCCGCGCATTCGAGGTCAACGGTTACAGTTAAATGCCCAACGTTAGGCGTTTGATAAAGTACCATGAACGACGTTCGACACGTAGCTTTATTTACGTCGTAGTCGCCCGGCTCGTGTATACAGACGTTAAGATGCGTACCTATTAACCCCATCGCGGGGTCGTCGTATGACTGAATAGACGTAAGGCCTATGTTTAGCCCTGGGCTAAAGTAATGGCCACAGTCAGGTTCCAGCGCGAAATAAGGGGGATAGTAGTCTTTGTTCTTTTGTTTCGGTTTCGGTATGTCGGGGCATATCTCGCCCTTGCCGACCGTTCCGTAAAAGAGTTCCGAGGCTTTTTCGCGAAAGCTTTCCCTGAGCGGCTCAAGCCCGCTGATGTCTACTCCCGATTCAGCGATGACTTTCCTCGATTCCTCCACTATCTTAAGCCTTATCTCTTCGCGTTTCTTTAGCCCTTCGGGGGTTGGAGGATGTTCGCGCATAGAGGCTCGGCGCTTTTCGATCCGCCTGTTATGAAGGGTCGTATACTTTCTGAGGTTCTCACGCCCTATAATGGAATGGAGCGCTTCTAAATATTCTTCCCTCAACCGTTGCATTCCTTCGCGATAAGCCCTGGCGTCTTGAAAATCCTTGGCCCGCTGTGCTTCGATATCGTCCAGGATTTTCCAGTAGAGGTCGTCCGGAACCTCTTTGCGTAGTTCCATATCGTTGTAACATCTTAACACGTTGCCTCCTTTGGACACTTAAGCGGTCGTTAATAATTCCGTCCTCGGTCGACCCGTACAGCTTTGCAGTCCGTCGCGTTGACGCCGCGCTCGACGCGGGCGCCTGTGCGGGTCCAGCATCTCGTCTACCGGCACGATTATATAGTGTCGGGAGCTTAAATAACATATAAAAACGTTGACGACGCCCTTATTGTATTATTATAATGGAGATAAAGTAGTAAGCGTTATAATTCCTACGAAGGAGGTGAAATCGAAAATGGGACAACGAAAAAGGAACGGTATCCTCCTGGCCATACTACTTACAACGGCGTTGGTCGTTACGGCGGCTAACGCGACGATTCTTAACCCCAGTAAATACAGGCTGGCTAGCGGCGGAATAGGGAACGTCATTTTCTCGTCGGGGGACCTGCCCATCGGGGAGGATGATACGTACACCGATATCCGCGATACTTTTATCCACGGAGAGGATACTACGATAAACGCCCGGTGCTATTTCGCTAAGACTTACGGTGAGATTTGGGACGATATCCAGGATTTGTACCCCGGAGCCGATTTTATTAGTGGGATTCATAAGCTGAGCCTTACGAGAGAATGGCAGGGCGCTTACGAGACGTTCTCGGGAGAAATAGACATCGAGAAACCGACGAAGGACGATTGGGACCAGGTCAAAGGTTACGCGATCCTCCCCTCGTACTTCAACCTGATAGACATCGCCGAACGCGGCGCCGAGGTGCAGGGTACTCATAAGGTAACCTACACCGTCTCCGTTCGGATCGGTATGGAGTGGAGCACGCTTCTGAACGACTACGGGCGCATAGAAGACGTGGTCATCTCGGAGGGCACCTTCGATTACGTCGTCAAGTAGTCGCCGTTGAACCTGATAGGAAACCGACAAACTCACGCTTTCGGGCCGGCCTGCAGGTCGGCCCTTCTTAATGTACCGACCGTGGCTTTCAGCCCGTAAGCTCGTAACCCTACAATCTACGGGTAGCGGCGGTCTCCGGACCGCCGACGGCGAACGGCACAGCGGCCGGCGCATTATACAAACTTAAAGAACACCAAAACGCCGACCAACACAAACGCGACGCCGGCGACCCGGTGAATCAAACCCTGGGGAACGTACTGGGAGACGAGACCGCCGAGCAAAACCGCCGCCAGCGTCAATAAGCCGAGGGCGAGGAACGAGCCCACGAAAACGGGTACCGGCTTACCGGTCTTCGCCGCCAGGGCCAGGGTCATCAACTGGGTCTTGTCGCCCAGTTCAGCCAACAATATCAAACCAAATGACGAGAACATTACTTTAACGTCCATCGGCGGTCCTTTCCTATTTCGACATAACCGTACGCTCGTGCTTCGCCCCGTCGGCGCCGACGGGGAAAATAGCCGCAATCCGCCCTAAACACATTTAATGTGAATGAGTAGGTAAACCGTCGTGTATATGTTCGTCGAAACGATGATGGTCCTCGCCGGATGCATTTACCGGGTCAACGTGTATTGTAGC
>CBDUXC010000419.1:0-2310 GCA_965371065.1 uncultured bacterium | reverse complement strand
CTACGTTTGCGCGGCGCTCCTGGTTGTTTCGGCGTTGGGCGTACTACTACTCCGCAACCTGTTCCACGCCGGCCTGAGCCTTATCGCGGCGCTCTTCACGATGGCGGCGCTCTTTATCCTGCTGGGCGCGGAGTTCGTCGCCGGCATCCAGGTGCTGATATACGTGGGCGCGATCGCCGTTTTGATACTCTTCGCCGTGATGCTGACCCAGCGCATCGCGGAAGAGAAGGTCAAGCGATACACGCGGGCGCTCTTGCCCGGACTGGCCGTCGCGCTGGCGCTCATGATCGTAATGATACTGGTTACGACGGGGCTCGCCGGATACGGGTTCACACCGTTCGCGACCGAGGACACAGTCGGCGACATCGGCAAAGCCCTGCTCTCGACGTACGTCCTGCCGTTCGAGGTAATTTCGCTCCTGCTGCTGGGCGCCTTAATTGGCGCCATCGTCCTGGCCCGCAAAGAGGAGGAGAAATGACGGTTACGCCCGCGCACTTCGTCGGGCTGGCGTTTATTATATTCGCGATCGGGTTCCTGGTCGTTGTCGTCCGCAAGAACGCGATCGCGATATTGATGGGCGTGGAGCTGATGCTCAACGCCGTAAACCTGATTCTGTTGGCGTTTAACCGGATCCACGGCACGATGGAGTTGGACGGCCAGGTCTTCGCTATCTTCGTCATCGCCGTCGCGGCGGCCGAAGCGGTCGTCGGCCTGGCACTGATACTCGCCGTATACCGAAGCCTGGGGACCGTCAGCATTGATGATTTAAGCGCGTTGAAAGGGTAGCCACGACCAGGTTCGCAATAACGCTCTTGTTGATCGGCGTCTCTACGGCGTTCGCGGCCAACGAAGCGGGCTGGGACATCCAGTGCTGGGACGTTCACTTCACGATACTCTTCAACGATTGGCACGGACATTTAGACGGCAACACGGTTTGGCGCGGGGACGACGTCGAATATCGCCTCATGAAGTTCGGCACGGCCGACCCGGCGGCGGCCCGCGAGGCCCATATAGAAACAGGGCATTTTAATGTCGGAGAGATAACGGCAGAAAGGGACCTGGCTGACGAAGCGACGTCAAAGGGATTCGCGTCCGGTCTGGAAACCGAATACTATTACGCGGGCGACCGGGGATTAACACGAGAACTCGTGTGGTACCTGTCCGACGGCGAAGACTGTTACGCGCTAATCTTCTCCTGCCTCGCCGACGAATGGGACGACAACGAGTTCTACCGGGATGATTTTTTTACGTCGGTAAGCAAGTACTGAGGTCAGATGAAGGTAATCACGGCTTTCGTCCTCTTGGCGATAATACCGATAACGTCGAATTCGGAAGGGTTTGACTTCGTACGCTACGACGACGATGCCGGCGCTTTCTCTATCTCGCTGCCGTCCGGCTATACGTTATCCAGAGGGGGCGACTACCCGCGGTACTTCAGCTGGACCGACGATTATATGGGCCGGGCGTTCGTCTCAGTAAACTGGGCCGACGGAGCGAACCTGACGGCCGACGAGGTTAAACAAGCCTACGAAAACCTGCTGGGAGTCGAGTCGGACCTTGGCGCAAGGAAGACGATAATACCTGACGACCTGCTCGTTGTGTACGGGGCCGACGACGGGCTTCGAGGCCGCTACGACGTCGCCGGCGACAACGAAGAAATGCGCTACCGGGTTTCCTTTTTCAAACGGCGCGACCGAGTCTACACGTTCATAATCGCGACGCCCGCAACGCTCGAAGAGGGGATTTTAGACGCCGTAGAAACAATCGAACGTTCTATCTTACTCCGCGTAGGAAACGGATAAATGGCTAATACGCCGAAAGCCGTCGAAAAATATTTCGAAATATACAACGATACGTCCGATATGGGCGAGATTGAATGGCGCCGTATATTCGAGAAATATATCCTGCGCGACCTGTTGGGCTACCCCTCCAAGAATATTAGATTCGAAAAGGACCGGACGGACCTTAGAATAATAGACGACGACGGAAGGTCCCATATAGTTATAGAAACGAAAATAGTAGACGGGCACTTAGAACTACCCGAAACGACCGAACAGGCGTTCGGTTACGTACGCGGCGGCGAAGTGTTCGTAATAACGGCCTCGCCGAAAAGGATGATGGTATACGACCCGGTGGGTAAGATAAAAGGCAGGATTTTCATCGAAAGCATCACCGAACCGTTAGAGGGTATACACTGGGAAATTTCTTACGAGAACATGGTCGCCGAAGGTTATATGGATACGTTCAAGAGCGGCCGGTACGAATTCTGTTACATTAAAACCGAAGAAGACCTGGGTAAACTTATCGAGA
>CBDUXC010000418.1:0-2314 GCA_965371065.1 uncultured bacterium | reverse complement strand
GAGGAGGGGCTCGACGAGGTGATGGTCCGGATGCTGTGGCGCCTGGGCGTGCCCGCTATGACGGTCAGCTTCGAGATGGACCTGAAGCGACCGGCGAAACCGGCCGTACCGCTTCGTCTGGAAGGCCGCGTAGTCGAGGACCGGGGCCGGGTAATTAAGGTCGAGTCGGAGGCGCGCGACGTCGACGGGAGTTTAATAGCTAACGCTTCGGCGACCTGCATCGTTAAAGGCGAGAGGAGCACGAGGAAGCTGGGTCCCGTCAATAAGTAATCGGGATTTTTCTCCCCGGTATAAAACGATATGTTAAACAAACGCGAGGGTAAAAACTGAAAGGTGGCTCTATGGCCGTTGACCATGAGTTCAGGAACTTCATCAAGAAGTTCGGCCTGGGCGTCGCGCTGGGTATAATAATTGCCGGCGCGGTCGAGAAGTTCCTTTCCGCTTTGATTAAGGGTATTTTCTTCCCCCTTGTTAACCTGGGGTTGGGCAACGAGCAGTGGGGTGCCTGGACCGTAAGCGTGGGGACCGCCGAAATCGTAGCGGGCGAGATAACCGCCGCTTTCGTCGAGTTCATCGTTATTATACTACTGCTGTTCTTGTTCGTAAAATTCTTCCTGGGCGTGAAGAAGATATCTACTTAGGTTAGCGGGATATAAAGAGTATGGAAAGTGCCGCCCGATTGGAAGAGCTTTTCCGAAGGCTGGCCTCGTACGACGTACCCGAGTATTACTGGGTAATCGGCGGGGTCGTGTTCGTTATGGCGGCGGTTTTTTTATCGGAATGGTTGACCGTCGGCGCCGTCAACCTGGCGGTCCGGCTCTTCCGATTGGGCGGGAAACACGGCCCGGTCGGCAGGGAGCTCGCGGCGAGGCGCTGGCGATTCGCATATTCCTTGGGATAATACTTACGTTTACCACGATCGCGACGTTGATTATCGCTTTGAACTTCCTTAAAGGGACGGTGCGTTCGGGGAGCAAATAAAAGGTTAAACGGTTTCATTTAAATACGTGAAAACCGCCCGTTTACGGGGCGGTTTCTTTCCGGCCGCTTGCCTTTAATAAGTTGAAATGTTCAGTTTATATATACGGTTTTGCCTCGTGTCGGCTACCAGAAGGCGATTACCGTCGTACGCGATGCCGGCCGGGTTAGGGCCGGGCGTCGCGAATTCGTCTTTTATACGATAGGTCTCGTCGAAGACCAGGAGCCAACCGCCGTTGGCTTCGGCGCCCCACAAGTGGCCTTCGGCGTAGTCCATCCCTTTGACGTTTTTTCCGCCCGCTACCAGCGGATAAGTTCCATCCAGCACGAAGTCGCCGTCGAAACGGTTCAGGGTTCGGTTCTGGCGGTCGTACGCGTAGAAGTAGCTGCCGTGCCGGAACAACGCCCTTATTTCGGCGAGTCCCGTGTCGAACGTTTCCTGTTCGTAGAAACCGTCGGATTTGGAGTGTTTGTGGACCGTCCCGTCGGCCAGGCTCGCGACGTAGATAAAATTCCCGTCCGTGGTTATCGGGCCGGGCGCCGGGTAGTTGACGCCCCAGGTTAGCCTGACGGCGCCCGTATCGGGTAGGAGTTGGTAAACTGTTCCGCCGCCGCCGCTGTCGGTTACCCACAGCCGGCCGTCGGCGAAGACCATATCTTCGGTCGCTTCGCCGGGGGCGTCGAAGAACTCTGTAACTTCGAAGTACGACTCCCGCTTGTCCTGCACCGGTTCGACGGTGCCGTCGCCGCACCCGGCAAAAAACAGTGCCGTCGCGGTTAAAAACGGGACCGTTGCTAAAGCGATACGGTTCAAACGGCTACCTCAGTATACGGCTTATCCCCAAATCGGTGCCCGAAGGTTCGAACAGCGGTTTGACGAACTCGGGTTCCGAACCGTCGTCGGTTCCAGGTTCGTCGGACCCGCCGGCTTCGTCGGCGGGTAATGACCGGAAGTACTCGTCGAAGTCTTCTATCTCTTTCTCTTCAGCTTCGCGGACTCGCTCTTCCTCTTTCTTCTTATTGGAGTCGTCTATACCTTGCCAGATGGCAATTGTCGCGATGCCGACGACGGCTCCTATACCGACCCAGAAAAAGGTCCCGTATTGAGCCGCTCCGCCCGGTTCACCGTCGCCCGGTTCGGCGGCGAAAGCGCCTGTGCTGAAGAAAGTGCCGGCCGCCAGAGCGATTATCATTAACCTCGCGATATAATGTGTTATCCGTTTCATAATTTCTCCTCCGTTTAACCCCCGTCTCGCGGATACTATCAACTCGCGCCGGGGAAGTCAATAAAAATGGGTATTTCGCTGGTTCCGTTACGTGCTCTTTAATATAAGTA
>CBDUXC010000417.1:0-2341 GCA_965371065.1 uncultured bacterium | reverse complement strand
CGACGGCGACGGAACGTACGGCCGGCATCTTCTCCCATATAACCCGGAGCCCGTTACTCAGAACGGCCCGTTTAACGGCGTTTTTTTTCTCTTTCTCGGTCCCTGCGGTCATTACCTTTACGCTTGTCGTCGGGTTTACCTTCCGGCCGCGGGATACACGCTTTGCGGCTCAGGTTTACGCGACCCAGGTCGTCTATTTCGATTACTTTGACCTTGACTTCGTCGCCGACCTTCAGAACGTCTTCCACCCTGTTTACGTGATAATGGTCGAGCTTGGATATGTGGATAAGGCCGTCTTGCCCCGGTAGTATCTCGACGAACGCTCCGGACTTCATCAACCTCGTAACGACGCCGGTATAAACCTTGCCGATTTCGGCCTCCTCGATGAGCATTTCCACCTGCTCCCGCGCGCGAAAGCCCTCCTCCGGGTCCACCGACCCTATAGTAACGCGGCCGTCGTCCTCGATATCAATGGTCACGCCCGTCTCGGCGATTATCTTCCTTACCATCTTGCCGCCCGGGCCGATAACGGTCCCTATCTTCTCGACAGGTATCATAAACGTAATAACTCTTGGCGCGTACGGCGACAGCTCCGGCCGCGGTTCGGCGAGTGCGACGTCCATTTTATCCAGTATCTCAATGCGCCCGCGCCGCGCCTGCTCCAGAGCCTCCCGCATAATTTCGGGGGAAACGCCTTCTACCTTCAGGTCCATCTGGAACGCGGTTATTCCCTTGCGGGTTCCGGCGACCTTGAAATCCATGTCGCCGTAGTGGTCTTCCATGCCCTGGATGTCGGTTAATACGGCGTACTTACCTGTCCCCTCATCGAAGATTAAACCCATCGCGACGCCGGCAACCGACGCCTTTATGGGTGCACCGGCGTCCATCAACGCGAGGCTCGCGCCGCAGACCGTAGCCATCGAACTGGAGCCGTTGGACTCCAGGATGTCCGAGACCATCCGTATCGTGTACGGGAACTCGTCCTCGTCGGGTAGTAAATATTTAAACGACCGTTCGGCCAGAGCGCCGTGGCCTATGTCCCGGCGACTCGGGCCTCGGATCGGCCGCACCTCGCCCACCGAGAACGGCGGGAAGTTATAGTGGAGCATGAACGTTTTCGTCGTCTCCTCGACAAGCCCTTCTACCCTCTGCTCGTCGGAGACGGTACCCAGCGTCGTAGTAACCAGCGCCTGGGTTTGACCGCGGGTGAAAAGCGCCGAGCCGTGGGTCCGCGGAAGGACAGATACTTCGATCGACACGTCGCGCACCTCGTCGAAGGCCCGGTCGTCCTGTCGGCGTCGGTCCTCCAACGCCATCCGGCGTACTTCTTCTTTCTCCATCTCGAAGAAGTAGTTTATTATCGCCCGCTCCTTATCCCGTGTTTCAGGGTCACTTTCGGCTATCAGCTTCGCGAATACTTTATCTAAAACTTCGCGCCTGGCGTCGTTCCTTTCGGTCTTGTCCTGAATGTCAAGGACGCCCGGAAGAGTATCTTTCATAAGGGGCGCGGCTTCGGCTTTCAACTCCTCGTATTTGTCGGTCAATTCCATATCTCTTTTAACCGAACCGAGCCGTCGGACCATCTCCAGCTGTGCGCCGATTAACTTGCGAATTTCGCCGCCCGCGACATCGAGCGCGCCCAGCAAGACCTCTTCCTCGACTTCTTTTGCGTCGCCCTCGACCATCGTTATCGCGTTCTCTGTCCCGACGACGACCAGGTCGAGGTCGCTGCGCTCCATATCACTTATCGGCGGGTTGACCACGTACGCGCCGTCGATATAACCGATTCGTACGGCGCCGACAGGCCCGTTCCACGGTATCGGGAAGAGCGAAAGCGCCAGGGAGGCGCCGTTTATCGCCATCACGTCCGGTTCGTTCTCGTCGTCGGCGGAGAAGACCTGGGCGTAAACCTGTATCTCGAACCTGATATTGTTGTCGAACAGCGGCCTGGCCGGTCGGTCTATAAACCGCGCCGTCAGGGTTTCCTTCTCGGTCGGGCGGCCTTCACGTTTGAAGAACCCACCCGGAATTTTGCCGGCCGCCGACGTCTTTTCCCGGTACTCGACGAAGAGGGGGAGCCAATCCTGGTCCCGTTCCTCCTCGCTGTTGCAAGCGGTAACGAGTACGACGGTATCGCCGTATCTTACCGTTGCGGCGCCGCCGGCCTGCTTGGCGGTATGGCCGACCTCGAACTCCAGCGGCCGTCCGCCTACTTCTATCGATACTACTTCCTTTACCAAATTTCCTCCTAAACTCTAAACCCTGGGTAAGGGTAGTGTTCATGTCTCTTTCGACCTAGAAAATCGAAAGTTTTATGTATCTCGTGGGGCGTTCTTTTATG
>CBDUXC010000416.1:0-2343 GCA_965371065.1 uncultured bacterium | reverse complement strand
ATAAACGTGCTTCGCGGCGACTATGGTCTTGACTTAGGCCCGGAGAACGTGCTGGGCGTCGGCGATAGTTGGGGTGACCTACCTTTCCTGGAGAAGTGCGGCGTCTCTGCGGCGCCGGCGAACGCGGCCGCCGACGTCCAAGAACGAGTGGGCTACACGTCGCCGTCGAAAGAGATATTCGCGGTGCTCGATATAATCGCGGGCGCGGCGGTGCACAACAAGCGGCTTGCGGGAGTTTAAGTAGGGTCGTACCTTATAGGTGCGGCCGCCGAATTGTTTTATGATAAAGAGACTGACCGAGAACGTTATCCGGCTCATCGCCGCCGGCGAGGTGGTTGAAGGGCCGTGGTCCATCGTCAAGGAGCTGATGGAGAACAGCTTCGACGCCGATTCGTCCCGGGTCGAGGTATTGTTAAAGGGCGGTGGTTTGGACGAGATAACAGTCCGGGACGACGGTTGCGGAATGACCGAGGCCGAAGTTGCACTGGCTTTCGACCGTCATACGACGAGCAAGATAGAAACCGCCGACGACCTGGACCGGATTACGACGCTCGGCTTCCGGGGCGAAGCGCTCGCGGCGATCGCCGCGGTATCGAACGTGACGGTCGTTACGAAACCGCAGGGCGAACTGCTGGGCACCAAGCTCGTCGTCAGCGGCGGTAACGCGGGAGAGCCGACGGCCGAGGGCGCGCCCGACGGGACGACCGTTACCGTCACCGACCTGTTTAAGAACGTCCCGGCCCGGGAGAAGTTCGCCGGCGGGAAAGCCGCCGAAGGCCGGAAAGCGACCGAACAGTTCCGGCGCATCGCGTTGGCTCAGACCGCGCCCGAGCTTAAACTGACGTCCGGCGGACGTCTTCAATACACGTGTGCCGGGAACGCCGGCGTCCGGGAACGCGTCGGCGAGGTACTAGGCTGGGAAAGTCTGGAATACCTGCTGTCCTTCGAGTATGAAAAGGAAGGTATACGCGCGTACGGATACGTTTCGCGCCCGGGGACGTCGTGGAGCCGGGCCGGGCGGGTCTATACGATAATTAATCGGCGCCCGGCCAGAAGCCGTCCGGTTTTTAAGGGATTGATGTCCGCGTACGGCGGGCGTCTCGAGAAGGGTCGTTACCCGACGGCCGTAATGTATCTCGACGTAGACGCCGGGCGACTGGACGTGAACGTACATCCCCGGAAGGAAGAAGTCCGGTTCGACGACGAGGACGTGATATACCGGGCGGTTATGGCTGCTGTCGCCGAAGCGGTGGGTTCGTACAAACCGGTCGTTCCCGTCGGCGCGTTCGTCGGCGGAGATACGCCGGAAATGGAAGGGGCGGGGTATCCTCTTCAAGTATCGCCTGAGGTCCGGGAAGCGGTGGAGGGGTACGTCAGGCGCCACGGTTTGGGCGGGCTACCGGAAAGCGGACCGGCCGGCGACGGGTCGCTCGACCTAAGGAGTGAAAGCGTCGGCTTGAGCGTCGCAAAACCCGCCGCGCCGGCCGGATCGCCCGCGGGCGAAAATGAAGCTAAAGTACTAGGGCAGTTGTACAACAAGTACATTATCGCCGACGCGGGCGCGGGTTTAGTCGTGATAGACCAGCACACGGCTCACGAGCGAGTGATATACGAACGGCTGAGAGCGGCGTCCGCGGCCGGTTCAGTGGCCGGCCAGAAGCTGTTGATACCCGTAACCTTCACGCTGGACCGGGGCGAGGTAGAGCTATTGGACGCGTTAACCGACGACTTTACCGAGCTGGGTTTCGAGCTGGAAGCCTTTGGCGGCGATACCTACGCGGTGAAATCTCACCCGGCGGACCTGACACCCGCGGACGCGGGCGAGTTCGTACGGGGTGTGTTGGACGACTTCGTCGAACGCGGCGGGAAGCCCGGCGTGCCTGAAGCCCGGGACCGGTTGCTCAGGAGCGTCGCGTGCCGGGCGGCGGTGATGGCCGGCGATCCGCTGGAGCCGGAGGAGATGGCGGCGCTGGTCGCCGACCTGCTGGCTACCGCCGACTCGACGGTCTGCCCCCACGGGCGCCCTACGATGGTGGACCTGCCGGACCGGGTGTTGGACCGTCTATTTAAAAGGAACTGAACGGGCTGTGTTGAAAACCGTCCCGATAAGTGTTATTTTCCCTATGGTTACTTGTATGTTAGCTTTTAATGAGAGGGGTTTCGAATATGCGTTGGTCGCTGTGGCTTATCTACGTGCTAATTCCCGTTTCGGTCTTATACGTTTCTTGCGGGGACGACGGTATCGGACCCGGCGTTGGCGACGAAGGTTACTTCCCGAACAGGGACGGCTCGACGTGGACGTACCAGGTTATCGACGACGCCGAAACCCTTTCCGTTCGGAAC
>CBDUXC010000415.1:0-2350 GCA_965371065.1 uncultured bacterium | reverse complement strand
CGCCGACCCGCTTGCCCATAACGGTCGAGCCGGTGAAACTCACCAGGCGGACGCGCAGGTCGTTGATTAGCCGTTCGCCCACGTCCTTCCCGCGGCCGATTAACAGGCTCGCGACGGCGCCCGGAACGCCGTTCGCCTCGAGCACCCTGGCGGCGATTTTGGTACTCGCTATCGCCGTAAGCGGGACCTTCGACGACGGCTTCCATATCGTCGCGTCGCCGCAGACCGCCGCGACCGCGAAGTTCCACGCCCACACGGCCACCGGGAAGTTGAAAGCCGATATGACGCCTATCGGGCCGAGGGGGTGCCACTGCTCCATCATTCTGTGGTCCGGGCGCTCGCTCTTGATCGTCAGGCCGTATAGTTGCCGTGACAGGCCGACCGCGAAGTCGCAGACGTCGATCATCTCCTGGACCTCGCCCTCGCCCTCGGGCAGTATCTTGCCCATCTCCAGGGTAACGAGTTTGCCCAGCAGTTCCTTCTTCTCGCGGAGTGCGTTTCCGACAAGGCGGACTATCTCTCCGCGCGCGGGCGCGGGGAAATCGCGCCACTGTAAGAACGCGTCGTACGCGGCGGCGGCTATTCGCTCGTAGTCCTCTTCGGACGCCCGGGTAACCGTCGCGACGGGCTTCCCGTCGATGGGGGATATGATTTCCAGAGGTTCGCCGGAGCCGAACCACTCGCCGTCGAAGGCGCCCGGATTTACGTCCTCTAAACCTAAAGGTTTTAATATCTCCTTACGCGCTTTATCCGGCATTATAACTCCTTGTATTTCAGGGGCTAAATGTTAATGGTTTAAGGTTATATCTAGCAGAGAATATCACAGGAACCGTCGCGCTCCAAAATACAGGAACGGCCCCTATCATAAGAAGGGTAAAGGGAAAAATCAAGGGGAGAATGAGCGCGGCTATTTCATACCCCATGGTGGATGGCGCCGGTTTTCTAACCGCCGAAACCGGCGACTGGAAAGTCGCCGCTACCCCCGGATAAAGTAATACCGCCCGATTCATCGGGCGGTACTTAACACGCGCAGCATCGAACGCCGACTTCAGTCGGTGGCGGCGCGGATAAACCGCGCCGCTACCCGCTTTTCTATTTAATAAACCAACTACTTCAAGGTGGCCGCACCTGAAGGTACGGCCCTACTGTATTACCATCTTCCGGGCCGCGCTGAAGCTCCCTGCGTCCAATCTATACACGTACACCCCCGGCGCAAGCTCCGATATTGTACGCTCGTGGGTACCGATAGTCAGCGTCTCGTCCACGAGCGTCATCACCTTCCGCCCGCTGATGTCGTACACGGTCAATGTGACCTTAGCGTCCTCCGGCAGGTCGAAGGCTATTATCGCGCTGCCGGTCGCCGGGTTCGGGCGCGACTGGTAGAGCGCGTAAGTCGTCGGCAGGGCGCCGTTCCAGGTGCAGTCCACCGGCCCGAACGTCTCCGCGGCGCCGCCCACGTCAACGGCCTCGAGCCAATAGCTGTAGGTCGCACCCTCTTCAACCGCCGCGTCGAGATAGGTGTACGGTGACTCGCCGGTTATCAGCTCGCCGTTGAGCTTATCGCGGGAAGTTACCATCTTGACGTCGGCGCCGCCCAAAGCAGTAGAACGGTACAGATTGAAACCGGCGATAGTCTCGCCATCGGTAACGTTCACTTCCCAGCTCAATGAAATTCCGTCGCGTTCCGAAGCCGCGTCGAAGTACAGCAGGGCGATACCCACCTCGGTCAAGGTGAAGCTCCATTCCTCGGCCGAGTACCGGCCGTAGTCGCCGGGCGTATCCTCGTAGTTCGCGATAACCCGCCAGTAGTACGTCCCGTCGGTTAACCCGGAACCCTCGTCCAAAGTAACCTCGCTGTCGGTCACGTCAACGGTATATACGACGTCCGCGAAATCTTCGTCCGTGGCTATCTGAACGGTGTAGCGCGCCAGGTCGGTAGCGAACGCGTCCTCCCAGTCCAAGGTAAGCGGGAACCCGCCGACGTCCTCGCCGTCGGCCGGCGATACCAGATGGAACTCGTCGGCCTCGTGGACGGTAATAAACTGGGTCTTATCGGCGATTATGTCCTGGGTGATGTTCGAGCCGTCGGACCCGGGCCAGATGACGCGGACCTCGACGGTATCGTCGTCGGGTAGCCCGAACTCGGCATCTATGGAGTCCTGACCGCAGGAGCCACCGTTCGCGTCTATCTCCCGGAAACCGAGAAAGTGGTCGTCATCGCCTAAGTAGCCCTGCACATATACCAGTACCTTCGCGCCTATGCCGTCGCGGTCGGAGTACCCGGAGCCCTGGTCATAGTAATGTCCTACCAGATGTAGGCTGAGATAGTCATCATCATCCTCGTTGTTGA
>CBDUXC010000414.1:0-2364 GCA_965371065.1 uncultured bacterium | reverse complement strand
ATTCGGGCGAATTAGACCCCCGCGACCGTACTTACGCCGTACGGCTCGTTAAAGTTGTACTCCGAAATCGGACTTTACTCGATTACCAAGTATCGTTTTTCACGAAAAGGCCGGCCGCCGGCATCCAACCGGGTTTACTCGATATACTACGCGTCGCTGCGGCTGAGTTATGCTTTATGCGTACCGCCGATTACGCGGCCGTAAACGAAGCGGTCGAAGCGGCCAGAACCGGGTTCGAGAAAAAGGCCGCCGGTTTTACTAATGCGGTTTTACGCCGTATAGCCGAAACGCCGGAACCGATTTTACCGGACCGGAGTGAGGAAACCCGCTATCTTTCGGTAAAATATTCACATCCGGAATGGCTCGTGAAACGGTGGCTAGAGCGGTTGGGCCGGACCGAATGCGAAAAGTTGCTTGCCATAAATAATACCGACGCGCCCCTTTACGTCGTTCATAACCCGTTACGAACGACTAGGTGTGAGTTTGCGGCGGCGTTACGCGGAGCCGACGCGGACGCGGAAACCGGCCCACTCGAGACAACCCGCGTCAACCTCCGCGGGAAGTCGATAACCGAAGTGCCGCCTTTGACCGACGGTAGAGCGCTTATCGTGGACCCGTCTTCAACGCTGGGCGTACGGGCTTTATCTCCGCCTTACGGCGCGTCCGTTATGGATATGTGTGCCGGCGTCGGCGGGAAGACCCGGCAACTTTCGTGGACCGTCGGCCCGAGCGGTAGGGTTTTAGCGCCCGATAATGTAGCGGTGAAGGTAGGTACTCTCGCTTCAAACGTCGCTAAATATTCGATGGAGAACGTACAACCCGTTGTCGCCGACCTAACGAGACCGTTGGTACGAGGTTTATCTTACATCCTCGTCGACGCACCTTGTTCGAATACGGGCGTTTTAAGGCGCAAACCGGATATACGCTGGCGATTAAACGAAGATGACCTGACCGGCCACGCTGCCCTTCAGCTAGCGTTATTGAGCGAAGGGGTCCGGTCCCTCGCGCCCAGAGGGAAGCTCGTGTATCAGACGTGCTCTACGGAACCCGAAGAGAACGAACTCGTAGTCGAAGCCGTTCTTGCCGCGTTCCCGGAACTCGAGCTGGAAACCCCTACAGAGGATTTGTTTAACGCTTACGTCGAAGGGAACTACCTTCGTGCATGGCCGCAACTCCACGGTACGAACGGCGCTTTCGCCGCGATAATACGTAAAAAAAATGGCCGAGAACGAGAAAGATAAAAAGAAACTCGAGATAATACGGGACGCCGGGCGGCTCTGGTACAGTACCGTCGTCGAGCAAGTAGCCGCCGTGGTGCGCGGTTTCATCGTACCGGGCCTTCTCGGCCCAATGCACTACGGGATACTGGGCGGCTTAAACCTTATTATCCAATACGGCCAATACGCCGACCTCGGTGTTACAAACGCGATGTACCGAGAGCTGCCGATGTACCGGAATAAAGGCGACGAAGAGACCGCGGCCGGGCTTGTACGCTCCTCGTTTTCTTTCAACTTGATAACGGCAGTCGTCCCGTCGGTATTAATCGTCGCTACGGCTTTTATATTAAAAGGAAGAATTAGAAACGTGTCGTTCTGGGGGTTGATCGCTTTCTCCGTAGTCTTCATCCTTTACAGGTTCACCGTTTATTTCCAGACTTACTTAAAGGCTAATACGGACTTTAAATCGACCGGCCGGAGTATAGCTCTACGGGGCGTCGCGGCGTTGGTTTTCGTCTTAACTCTGACCTATTTTTACGGTGTTTACGGACTTTACATCGGGTTAATCGCGACCGGCGTCGTAGTTTGTACGTACCTGGCGGTCAAGGCGGGAATCCGGCCGACGTTACTTCCCCAAGGCCGTTACTTGAAGGAGCTCTTAAGGGTGGGAGTTCCCTACTTTATAGTGAACCTCGTCGGCTACGTTATGATATCCGTTGACCGAATAGCCGTATTCAACTTTATGTCGAAAACAGATATGGGGTACTATACTCTGGCGGCAGTTATTACCTCGTTCGTTTTTTCTGTACCCGCGAACGTAGGACAGGTTCTCGGGCCCCGCGTCTTCGGAGTACCCAGGGACGGCGATTTGACGGGCTTTAAAACTTACCTTTTGAAGCCGACGGTTTTAATGACGATATTTAGTTCAGTTCTGGGCGGTGTAGCGGTTCTTCTGCTCATCCCGTTTATCAGGTACGCGCTGCCGGACTATGGGCCGACCATGCAATTGATAACGCCTATGTTCGTAGCGTTTACGGTATTGAACGGCACTCACGGCTCGGGGATGATACTCATCGCGTTGCACCGGTTCCGTATGTTGGCCGTCGCTAACGCCACTAAGATATTCAGAATAAGCTTTACGTGTTGC
>CBDUXC010000413.1:0-2388 GCA_965371065.1 uncultured bacterium | reverse complement strand
GCCGGCCTGCGCTACGCCCCCGTCGCCTTTAATACTATCACTCAACGCGGGGGCGAGGTCAAACCGAAAGAGGGAATGGCGGCCGGTAGGTTAGTTCCGACCGTCTGCCGCGGTAACAGACATTTTCCGACCGTCTACCTATTGGGCAGTTGCTTGACCACCCGTGGTCGGCGTACGGGTTAGGTTACAAGGGTAAATTATAGGGAGATGCAAAATATCCTATCATTTTTTACTTGACTTCCGCGAGGGGCGTATTTAAAATGTCGTGCGAGGGGGATCAAATAACGGCCGCACGTTGAAGGAAGGATTACGTGGCCGTATCAGGAGTAACGAAAAGAGGGGAACATTACGGACGCCTCGTTACCGTAGCCGCGTTCTTCGCGAAAAAATACCCCGTCGGCCTTATGGGCCCGGCGGGTTTTTTTGTTCCTAACTAATCGGTCTTTATCGCTGTCGCGTTGGTTGTTAATTCCGCCTACCAAGATGCGATCTCGGGGACGGGACATGACTCAATTTTTATTTACACCGCTTAAAGGGGAGCGACACGAAATCGGCGGAAAACGTCGCAGCCGCGGCATTCGCAACGTACGGCGCGTACGGTACGGTCGATTGATAAGATTACCCGGGCGGGCTTCGGCTCGAGCTGGGTTTTTTTATTTATCGGTAGCACTTCCCGACACCTGCGGCGGGGTTGTTGCTAGGAGATGTGGTAACTTGCCCGTTCCGCACGCCCTATGTGGAGCAATGGACGCGAGAGGTAGGTCCTGGTCGGAATTACTTCAGGCATTGCGCGAAGCAGCCGTCGATTTCGTCGGTGACCGGTTTTCCGGCATAAATAATCGGAGGAAGTAAAATGGGACCGAAAGTATTCATCAGCCACCGTCATTCAGACCAGCACGTAGCGACGCAATTGGACGCTATTTTACGTGACCACGGCGCGGAGACCTACTTAGATCAAGATCAAATGCAAGCGGGCGATGACTTGCCTGAACGTATTCGCGAGGGGGTTGGTTGGTGTGTTACGTTCCTTTTAATTTGGTCCATCAACACCCCCGCGTCAACATGGGTGTCCCAGGAGTGGAATATAGCTTACGAGCAAAGGAAGAAGATTATCCCGTATCTTTTAGATAGTACGCCTTTGCCCCGAGAACTCAAGAATCTCATCTTCGTAGAATTGGAAGACCAAGACCATGGTCACGTCGATCTTCTGGAAGGTGTTTTCGGCAAAGGTTTCACTCCGCAAAGCCCTTATGAACTATTTCCGGGTATGTGGCGCGCACATAAGCACTTATCTGGAATGGGTGGACTGGGTCAAGCAACGTATGAACTCGAGCTGCGGGCAAACGGGCAAATCGGTGGAGTATTTAAGATGGACCAAAGTGGGCTGCTTGGAGAAATAGCCGGTTCCGCAGGTTTCGACTTATCATCTATGCTTATGCCGCTACGAGGAGATTGGGCGTACGACGGGGGCGCGCAGACATTAACTCTTGATATTATCGCAAGTTACCTGGGACAACAGACCCAGGAAACTGTACAAGTTCGGACGACGGGGCGCGAAAAGGGCGTCATTCACGGTAAAGACTTCGCCGGCTGCACCTGGACGCTACAACGAATTTCCTAGGAAATATAGGCTAGTCTTTTTGTAATATTTCTGGGGGCAGGGGAGAGGGGAAAGTAGAATTTTTACCAATGATCGCGAAGGCAAGGATTTGCGTTTGCGACCTATCGGACGGCGGCGGTTTGCTCTCGAAAGCTGCGTTGCGTTTCGTTGCCGGCTAGGCTTAGCGGTTTAGATCGGCGTCGAGTATTCGAACTCCGCGCCAGACGTTCAACCGGCGTTGCTACTTCAAAAATTCTAGGAGGTTCGACAGTGAACGCACGCGATATAATAGAAGCGGCTAAAGAGATTATCGGGCAAAACGAGGAAGACGACTACATTATCGAACCCGCCGGGCACGCCGAACAATTCGAGTCGGAGGCTCCTGAACTTTCCCAGGTTTTAAAATCGTCGCAAGTTAATACCGTGGCCCGTGAATACGAACATTGGGATGAAAAAGCTGGCCAGGTACAGAAAAGGTTCAAGAAATGGTCGAAGCGCGCTAACTGGGCTACGTTCCTAACCGCGTGTTTCAGCTCGGTATTAGTCGCAACGGCGGCGTTGTCCGCGCTACCAGGATTCGACGCCCAAACTGCGAAGTACGTTGCTTTCGCACTAGGTATTTTAGGGTTAATATCCGGGACTATCGCGGCGTGTTGTTTAAACACTATCCGTTCCGCGAAGCTACTGGCAAAATGGATGAAAAATCGGGCGACGGCGGAAAGCTTACGAGTCGATTACTTCGACGCCGTTACAAGGTCCCGTCCGGAAGATAGCCCTCCGTCTAAAGT
>CBDUXC010000412.1:0-2390 GCA_965371065.1 uncultured bacterium | reverse complement strand
GTTGGGTTTCATCGGGTGCCGAATAACCGAACTGGCGATAAACAATTCACGACCTATCCCCGGCACGTCGCCGGACGTTTACGTAATAACGGTGGACACGTGCCGGGCCGACTTTTTTACCCCCGAGAACGCGCCTAAGTTGACCAGGTACGCGAAAGAAAACTGCGTAATTTTCACTAAAGCACGTTCGCCTTCGTCGTGGACTACGCCGTCGTTTGCGGCTTTTTTTTCGGGTCGCGCGCCTATAGCCTGCTTAAGCAATCGGTTAGTTTTTGGAACCGGGCAACCGACGATAGCCGAAATCCTATACGAAAACGGATACAATACCCACCTTATCGCCGGCAATCCGATTCTGGATAAATACCGGGGGCTACACCGGGGATTCGAGGACCATAAATATTGGACGTATTCTTCGTTCCTAAACTTCCTGCGGTTTTACGACACGAATATGTATAATTCGCTTACCAGAGAGTTCAGGATAACAACGTCACCCGGGGTCGTGAACAAAAACGTAACGGAAAAAACTCTTAACGTTATAAAAAAAGAGAGCCGGAGGCCTAAATTCGTTTGGGTCCATTATATGGACCCCCATTGGCCTTACTATCCCCTGGCGGAATACGTTGACGATAAATACGTCGAATACGCGGAAGACCGGCGGTTCTGTACGCATAGGGGCCGTAGTATGAAGTTGAAGTACAACAGGATTAACAAGGAACTTTACTCAGCGGAAATACGCATGTTAGACGATGATATATCCGTATTATTGGACGTAATTGACGACGGTGGCGATCCGCTAATAGTTTTCACCAGCGACCACGGCGAAGAATTTTTTGAACATGGAAGGCGTTCGCACGGATTTTCGTATTATGAAGAAGTCGTCCGCGTACCGTGCTTCATCAGGTTCCCGGAAGCCTACACTGCGGTTAAAAGCCCATCTACCGTGTACGAAAACGTTAACCTCGTAAACCTAGCACCTACTATATTATCAATACTGGGATTGGAAATACCGGCCGATATGGAGAGCGGACCTTTCGTAGGGGAAAATCCCTTGCTATCTTCAAGCGATACTTTGTACTTCGGTACTAGGCTCCGCCCAAAGAAATACCTATATATGGCGGTTAAAGGAGATAGGAAAATCATACTGTCGCCGGAAAATTTCACAGAAGGGGGCAAATACTTCGATTTATATCTTGACCCGTACGAGAAAAACCCTTTACCCTTCGACGAAATCGCGGAAGAAATGCGGGTTTCCCTTGTCGCTTGGGTGAAGAACACCGAGAAGTCTAGGGATTCCCTCAGGTTGCCGCCGGGGGCACCTGATGACTCCGATTTCCGGGCGTTGGGATACGTAAAGTGAGCATCGGGCGAAAAACGTTGCGCTTAATAAAAAGGGGGGCATACGTCGTTTCGGCCGCTACGGCTCTCGGTTTCACGTGGGGCTTCGTCGAGGCGGTTACGAACCGTTACTGGCCGGTCGTCGGGACGTATCGGAATCCCTACTTCCTACCGTCGATAAACGACCGGGCGATTTTCTACTCGCTGGTCGCACTGGTTATTCTCGTTATAACTATCGTCGGCGTAACGGTCATATCTCGGGTTTCCCGTACTCTAAGCGATTGGAACGTCGCGTTTACGACAGGCATCTTCGCGGTCGCGTTCGCCGGCGCCGCGGCAAACCTTTTCTTTCTGTTCAAGAGCGATATGGGCGTCTGGCACTATTTAGAGGCTTTCGCGAACAGCCTCGAACCGTACGTCGAGGACAACCTGTTTCCGGGGTACGTGATAATGACGGTAACCGGCACTCTCTTGTTCCCGTTTCTCGTCGCCGCGTTAAAAAAGCCGCGGTGGCGAGCGTTCTTCGCCGCGTATGTCGTTTTCGCGGTTGCGGCGTTTACCGTTTGCCAGGCCGTCGAAATCGGAACCGCGGCGTCCCGGCCCGTACCCGCCGAGCTGCCGGACGTTTACGTTATTACGATAGACGCGTGCCGGGCCGACCGTTTTACGCCCGACGTAATGCCGCGCTTGACCGAATACGCGCGGAAAAACTGTATAGTGTACGAAAAAGCGTACGCGCCGTCGTCGTGGACGGCGCCTAGTTTCGGTTCCTTCGCTACCGGCCAGTACCCGGACGTCTGTATGGTCGGCGGAATGGCCCTGGGGAACGCGCAGCCTACCCTGGCCGAAGTTATGTACGAGAACGGATACGATACGTACTTCTTCACCGGTAACCCGGTATTGGACCGGCCGCGTGGCTTGCACCGGGGCTTCGAACACCACAGGTTATGGAGTTATTCGCCTTTCTTGGTCTCGCTTCGCTTTTACGACACCGCTATGCTCAACTCGTTGAGCCGCGACGTCAACGACCTACAGCCGGCCGGCGAAGGTAACCC
>CBDUXC010000411.1:0-2393 GCA_965371065.1 uncultured bacterium | reverse complement strand
AACCGATGAGGAAGTAGAGCGTTACTATAACGTCCATAAGGAAGACTACCTCGTCCCCGCGCGGGTCAAACTGCGCCACGTACTCGTCGGGAGCGAAACGGAAGCCGCCGACGTGATTGCCAGGTTGGAAGCCGGCGAGACTTTCGAAGAGCTGGCGAAGGAACTGTCGAACGACGAAACGACCGCGCCCGGCGGCGGGTTAATAGGCGAGATTACCCAGGGTTATACGCCGTCGGCCGTGGGCCACTGCGACCGCTTCGACGAGGTCGTTTTCTCGATGGAAGCCGGAACGTACAGCGAACCCGTAGCCAGCGACCTGGGCTGGCACGTGTTCTACGTGGACCGGGTTACGCCGGCCGAGTATTCGCCTCTGGAGAACGTCGCCGCCCGCATCCGGGAAAAGATACTGGTCGCGGACGAAGACGTGAAGACCTACTATCTGGAGCATAAAGCCAACTATGAGATACCGGAGGGCGTACGCGTGCGCCAGATGGTGCTGGAGACCAGGGCCGACGCCGATAAAGCCTACAGGCGGGCGGTCGCCGGCGAAGATTTCGAAACTCTGGTTAAGCTGCTTTCTGTCGACAAGGGGACGAAGCCCCAGGGCGGTCTCCTCGGGTGGTTGAAGCGCGGCGGGTACGTCCAGGGCGTCGGCTACAGCGAGGAATATGAAGAAGCCGCGTTTTCCCTGGAAGAGGGCGCGGTGGCCAAGCCTTTCGAGGCGTACGACCGCTGGTACGTTATCAAATGCGAAAAAAAGAGGGAACACCGCGTAAAGGAGTTCGACGAGGTAAAAGCACAGATATTCAACGAGCTGTATAACGAACGGCGCGAGGACGCGCTCGAAAGGGCGTACACCCGGCTCGAGAAAGCGTACGACGTCGAGCGGTTCGGCTGGGCCCGGTCGTACGACGACATGACGGTAGACGAGCTCCTTGCAGGCGCCGAAGAGGCGGTTATGCCGTCGGTCCAGATAGGGATTTATAATAAGATTTACGAACGGTTCCCCGACGACGTGATGGCCGATAAGGCGTTGTTTATGGTCGGGTTTCTATATTCGGAGGAACTGGGCGATTACGAGGAAGCGGCCGTTTACTTCCGCAAGCTTAAAGAAGAGTATCCGACGTCCGATTTCGTTAAACCGGCGGATTGGATGCTCGATAATATGGGCAAAGATACGTCCGACCTGATAGAAGTACCGGGAGGTTCGGGAGAATAAGCCGGTTCCGGCGGACGACGGGGTGAGATATGGACATTAAACAAATAGTAGAAGTACAGAGCTTGTTCGACAAGCCCGAGAACGACTACGCTATTCTCCTGGGGGTGACGAAAAGAGCCCGCGAGATACTCGAGGACTACCCGCGCTACGGCGCGCTCCTCGAGCGGTATAAACCGACTACTATAGCGTTATCCGAATACGCCGAGGGAGCTTTTTCCCTGAAGGAATCGGACGACGAGGACGAATAAGTTTTTACCGACGGGGGCGAAAAGGGAGCTGCGGCTCCCTTTTTTATTACGCCGCGGTTAAACGGTAGGTTATAATCGCCCGTGGACGACAGCGTTCGAATCGTAAACGTACACTTCACGTCGCCGCCGTTCGGTCCGTACGGATACGCGGTGCCGCCGGCGCTTTCGCCTTTCGTACGTGAAGGGTTCGCTGTGTCGGTTCGTATCGGCAATAGGCGTGCTGTCGGGATAGTGGGGGAGGACGCGGAACCCGAGGATATCGAGTATCGGGAGATAGAAGCGGTTCCGGGCGCGGTACCGTACGTCCCTCCGGTTACAATGGCGGCCGCGCGCTTCGCCGCTACGTACTACGCGTCCAGCTTGGGCGAGGCGTTGCGGTTGGCGCTTCCGGTTTCACCGAAAAAGGCCCGGGTCGATTACTACTATCTTACCGGCGGTTATGTTGACGCGCCGGGTTCTTTCGCGGTTAGCGCGGTCGAACGCGAATTGGCCGAGAGCGTCGGCCGTTCCGGCTGGCTGCGTTTGAAGGCGACGCAGGACCCCGACGTAATAGCATCGTTTGCCCGGCTCGTGGAAGCGGGGGCCGTTGCGGTCGATGTCGCGGCGGCGAAGCCGGAACCCGACGATTGCGTAGTTAAGCTTCTTCCCGGCGTCGACCCGGCGGAGGCGAAGGGGGTACACCAGGGGCGTATCTTCGATACCCTCGACCGGTTCGGCGGCTCGGCGCCGCTGGGCGTTTTAACCGGGGCCGGCGTACCTACTTCCGCCGTCGCAAGAACGTGCGCGAAGGGTTTAACTGTCGTTTACCTTCGCGAAAGACTACCCGAAGCCGAAAAACACGACGTAGAACCGGCGCCGCTGTTGATAGCCGGCGGCGCGCCCGATGAGCGCCTCGCCCGGGCCGTCGAAGGTCTCGGTTCCCTGGT
>CBDUXC010000410.1:0-2396 GCA_965371065.1 uncultured bacterium | reverse complement strand
AAGAAGGCGTCGCGACCGTAAACGAGGTCCTTTGCGAGGGTTGCGGGACGTGTATGGCCACCTGTCTGCGCGCCGCCGTAGAGGTGAAGAACCTGCGGCCGCAGCACGTCCACGAAATGATCGGCGCTTGCCTTGTGGAGTTGTAAATGAACGAGCGGTTTGAACCGAAGATAGTAGCGTTTCTATGCAAATGGTGTTCGTCCGCCGGAAGCGACCTGGCCGGCGTCTCGCGAATGCAGTACCCGGCCAACGTGGTCCCGATAACGGTGATGTGCTCCGGCGGCGTCTCGCCCCTATACGTCTTCTCGGCTTTCAAGCGCGGCGCCGACGGCGTCCTAGTCTCGGGTTGCCATCCGGGCGATTGCCACTACATAAAGGGCAATTTGTACGCCCGGCGGCGCCTGGCTCTAGTCAAAGAGCTGCTCGAGCACATCGGGCTGGAACCGGAACGTTTCCAGATGTCCTGGGTCTCGGCCGCCGAGGGCGCCAAATATACCGAGGTAATTAAGGACTTCGTCGATACTTTGAAACCGCTCGGCCCCCAGAACAAATTGCGGAGAAACGTATGACGGCGAGCGTTGAAGAAATAAGGGCCGAAGTCAAGAAGCTTCTGGACGAAGGTACGGTCAAGTACGTAATCGGATACCGAAACGGGAGCGCGGGGCCCTTCGCCACGCCGGCGTTCTTCACCAACGCCGATGAAACCGATGAATTGGTCTGGAATCCAACCTGTTTTTACAACCTGGCCCGGTTCCTGGCCGACGAGCGCCGGGAGAACGTATATGAATCGGAGGCCGGCGAAGGAGCCGAAGAGAAACCCGTGGGATTAGTCGTCAAGGGCTGCGATAGCCGGGCCGTCGCGGTTTTACTCCAGGAGAAGTTCGTCGACCGGGACAACATTTATCTAATCGGCGTCTCCTGTGAGGACAGGGGCGTAATAGACGACAAGAAACTCGCCCGAAAACTCGGCGAAGCGAAAGCCGAAAAAATCGAGTTTGGCGACGATAACGACTTCCTCGTAACCACCGACAAAGGTTCAAGAAAAATCGAATTAGGCGATATCCTGGATGACCGATGCATCGAATGCAAGGCCGCTTACCCGGTCGTCTACGACGTGGTCGTCGGCGAGAAGACCGAGCGGGAGCCGGAAACGCCGTACGGGTCGCTCGAGGAGATAGAATCGCTGTCCGCCGAAGAGCGGTGGGCGTTCTGGGAGAATGAGCTGGATAAGTGTATCCGCTGTTACGCGTGCCGGTCGATCTGCCCGATGTGCTACTGCGACGAATGCGTGGTTGATACGATTACATTCGCGGTAACCGCCGACACGACCGCCGACGAGAAAGCCCAGAAGATTAAGTGGGTCGAGCGGTCGCCCGATACCTCCGAGAACTTCTTCTATCATTTGGTCCGGGCGATGCACCTGGCCGGCCGCTGCATAGACTGCAACGAATGCGAACGGGCCTGTCCCGTGGACATACCGCTCCGGTTGCTGAACAAAAAGCTGGAGAAAGAAGCGAAAGAGCTGTTTGACTACGACGTCGGGTTCGACGCGGATGCGCCGGCGTTAATCTCCAGCTTCCGGGACGAGGACCCGGAGGATTTCATCAGATAGTCGTAGGGTCGCACCTTAAGGTGCGACCGCCTTAAGTAGTTAATAAAATATATTCCAGGCCGTACATGCGGGTGCGGCCGCCGAAAAAATGTAGGGACAGACCTTCACGGTCTGTTCGGTCGGCGAAGCCGACGGCGGTTGGAAAACCGCCGCTACCCGACCGCAGAATTAAGGTAACGTGAAAAAAGCAATCAAAAAAGACGCGTTCGCCGACTGGTTGAAAAAGCTATCGTCGTACGACGTTTACGTACCCGTCGAGGACGATGGACGATTCGACTACAAAATCGTTGAGAACGCGGGCGCGTTCGACGAAGATTACACGAACGCTGTCGTCCCGCCGAAGAAGGTAGTGTTCCCCGAGCGGGAAGTGTTGCTCAAGTTCTACTCAACCAACGAGAGAACTCCCGAGATTGAAGAGGTGCTTCCCGAGGAGAAACCCGCCGTCGTCTTAGGCGTACGTCCCTGCGACGCAAAGGCCGTAACCCTGACCGATAAGGTCTTCGGCGGCGACTTCGAGGACCCGTACTATTGGCGCCGGCGGAACAACACGACGCTGGTCGGCCTGGTCTGCAGCGAGCCGCCGTCGGCCAACTGCTTCTGCACGTCGGTCGGCGGTTCGCCGGCGGGCAAAGAGGGTTTGGACGCGATACTGACAGACCTGGGCGACAGGTACTACGTTGAAACACTTACCGAGCGGGGGGAGAAGATTGTATCCGACGGCGGAAAGATTTTCGACGAACCGGCGGCCGACGACAAAAAGGCGGCCGAGAAGATAGGAACCGAA
>CBDUXC010000409.1:0-2408 GCA_965371065.1 uncultured bacterium | reverse complement strand
CGTCAACCCGTCCGCGAACCCGCTAGGTTTAGTAAATATATTTCTCGCAGGCGTAATCCTGGCTCTCGTGTACCTGAAGAGCGGGTCGCTGTGGGCGGCGATCGGCTTCCACTTCGGCTGGAACTTCGCCGAGGGACCGCTTCTAGGTTCGGCGGTGAGTGGTTACGGCGGGTTCCCGACGCTGTTGGAGAACGTAACCGCCGGCCCGAGCTTTATTTCCGGCGGCGGATTCGGCATCGAGGGTAGCATCCTGACCACCGCCGTCGCGGGCGCGGTTATTGTGCTATTAGCGTTTAACAAGTTCCCGTTGATACGAATTAAGCAGGAAGACGCGGTAGAAACCCCCGACAACGAACAATGCGCGGAGAACGAGCTATGAGGTTCTTTCCCAAGAAAAGGCGTAAGCTCTGGATCGCAATAATAGTCGGCGTAGTTATACTGGCCTGCGTTACTTTCGGCGTGATAAGGAATATGAACGCCGGTATACCCGAGTTCCGGACCGAAGAGGTCGTGAAGGGCGACATTACCGAGGTGGTCTCCGGGCCGGGCGAGGTCGACCCCCGGGTTAGCGTGGACATCAGCGCCAACATAATGGGTCGGGTCAGCAAGATATACGTCGAAGAGGGCCAGAACGTGTCCGAGGGCGACATATTGTTGGAACTCGAACAAACCGAATACGCCGCCGGCCGGGACCAGGCCTGGGCCGCTTACAGGTCGGCCCAGAACAATCTGGAGCTGGCCAAGATCCGCTGGTCCGCGGCGAAGGACGCTTTCGAGCGAAAGAAAGAGCTCTATGACCAGAACTTGATTTCCCGGGAGGCATACGACACCGCCGTTACGGCCTACGAGATAGACCGGACCCAGTACGAGGTCGCGAAGAACGACCTTATCCGCTCGCGGGCGGCCCTGGTCCAGGCGAAAGACGTCTTGGATAAGACAATATACGCTTCGCCGATAAACGGCGTCGTCACGGCCCTGAACATCGAGGAAGGCGAGTTTACCGTAGTAGGCACCCTGAATACGCCGGGGACCGTAATGCTGACCGTCTCGGACCTGGCGTACATCGAGGTGGAGGCCGAGATCGACGAGACCGACGTCGTATCCGTCGAGCTCGGCCAACCGGCCAAAATTACCGTCGACGCGTTTCCCGACAAGATTTTTAAGGGGAAAGTGGTCGAAATCGGTTCCAGCGCGATCGAGGACGACCTGCTCTCGATTGACGCCGGGACGTCGGCGGACTTCAAGGTCCGCGTGCTTCTGGAAAACGCCACCGCCGGGCTCAAACCGGGGATGACCGCGACCTTGGACGTCGTCACCGGGACGGCGAAGGACGTACTCGCGGTCCCGATATCGGCGATAGTAACCAGGGACCGGGAGACCGTCGAGCGGTGGAAGAAAGACGGAAAGAAGGGGAAGAAGGATAGTAAGAAAGGCAACGCTCCCAAAAAGATACAGGGCGACGTGTTCCGAAAGGACGACGTCGAGGGCGTCTTCGTGGTGGACGGCGGCCGCGCCCGTTTCGTCCAGGTGGAGACGGGCCTGAGCGGCGAACAGTACATGGAGCTTATCAAGGGTCCGGAGCCGGGCGCCGAGGTCATAACCGGGCCGTACCAGCCGCTCCGGACATTGAAGGACGGCGACCGCGTGAGGATTACGAAAGAAGAAATGGAAGAGTAATAATGGCGCCGGATAAACCGCTGATTAAACTCGATAAAATAGAGAAGATATACTATATGGGCGGCGAGGACGTCCACGCGCTGAAAAACATCGACCTGGAGGTCGGGCGCGCCGGGTTCATCGCGATAATGGGCCCGTCGGGCTCCGGGAAGTCCACGTTGATGAACATAATCGGCTGCCTGGACACGCCCACGTCCGGTTCCTACTGGCTGAACGGCGACGACGTCGCGGACGCGACCGAGGACGAACTGGCGGCTATACGCAACAAAGAATTCGGGTTCATCTTCCAGACCTTTAACCTCCTGCCCCGGGCGTCGGCGCTCCGGAACGTGGAACTCCCGCTCATATACTCCGGCATACCGCGGGTCGAACGGCACGAGATGGCCCAGGAAGCGCTTTCGGTCGTCGGGCTCGGCCATCGCACCGAGCACAAGCCGACCGAGATGAGCGGCGGCGAACGCCAGCGCGTTGCCGTCGCCCGGGCGATGGTGAACCGGCCGTCGGTCCTGTTGGCGGACGAGCCGACCGGGAACCTCGATACGAAAACCGGCGAGGAAATCTTGAAGCTCTTTCACGAGATAAACGACCAGGGCAAGACCATCGTGACGGTAACCCACGACCCGGAAGTGGCCGAACACGCGGAGCGCATCCTTGTACTCCGCGACGGCGAGATACAGAGCGATACGTGGAACGATAAGTAATCGCGGAACGATAATGGCTCGACCGCGCCC
>CBDUXC010000408.1:0-2412 GCA_965371065.1 uncultured bacterium | reverse complement strand
AAAAGTGTCGTCGAAAGCCTTCCACTCGGCCTCGAGCCGCGCCAGCGCCACTAAAATCTGTTCCGCCTCTTCCTCGATGCGAAGTCCCTTCAAACCCAGGGCGATAGTCGTTAAATATAGATAGGTGGTAGCCGGCGATACCGGGAATACCCGGAGCCTAGCCGCGTGGTCGAAGAAGTCGCCTTCGGCCACGGCCTCGTAATAGACCGCTTCGGCCGGTATGTACATCAGGGCGAAGTCGTAGGTCCCCAGGTCCGGGCGGATATATTTATCCCTGATGTCCTCGGCTTTCCCCTTCAGGTTCGCGATGAGCTCTTTTCGGAGCTTCGGTTTCTCGGCCTCGTCGGCTTCGGCCAGTCTCCTGAAATCCTCGACCGGGAATTTGGCGTCTATCGCGACCATCCGGCCGCCGATGCGGACTACGGCGTCGGCCCGCTTGCCGCCTATGTCCACCTGGGTATCCCAACTTCCCGACGGAAGGACCTGGCCCAATAAATTCTCTAGAAAGAGTTCGCCCAGGCCGCCGCGGGCCTTCGGCGCTTTGAGTAGTTCCTCGAGGGATGCGATGTCGGCGGCCAGCTCGCCAAGTCGCCGGGACCTCTCCCTCAATTCCCCGACGCCCTCCTTCACGTCGGCGAAGGAGCTGGCGAAGTAATCGAGCCGGCTGTCGAGCGCGGTTCGCAGCCCTTGCATTTCGCCCTGGAGCAAAGTTATCGACGGGTCCTGCCCCGGCGGCTTCCGCCGGACCGTGAGCCGGATAAGGACCGCCAGCAGGACGACCGCCACGGCGGCGACGGCCAGTATCGCTATTTCGCCGCCCGTCATCGGGAGCCCATCTTTTCCTCGAAGTCCTCTTTGTATGCCTTAATCGCTTTATATATCGCCCGGGCGATTTCCTCCTGGGAGTCCGGTTCGGTAAGCAGCTTTTCGCCGACCGAGTTGGTCAGGAACTCGCACTCGATGAGTATTGACGGCATGTTGGCGTATACCAGCACGTAGAACGGCGCTTGCTTTACACCCCGGTCCTTGGTACCCATATCGTGAACCAGGTTCTCCTGTACGTAATGGGCCAACTCCGACGACTCCTGCAGGAACTCGTTCTGGGCCAGGGCCGCCAGGATCAGGTTAAGGCCGGTCTTCCCCTCGACCAGGTCCGGGTTCTCCAGGATGAACTCCTCGTTCTCGGCGTACTCCATCGCCCGGCTCCAGTCGGCCTTAGCGTCGGAGAGGAAGAAAATCTCGGTGCCCCGGACCTTGCCGTTTAGCACGCCGTTGTTGTGCAGGTCGATAAACAGGTCGGCCTGTATCTCGTTGGCCACCCGGGTCCGGTCCTTCATCAGGACCATCCGGTCGTCCACGCGGCTGAGGGCCACGCGACACCCCAGGTCGTCCCGTAGCATCCTCGCGAGCCTGAGCGAGATACCCAGGTCCACGTTCTTCTCGATTATGTGCGACGGACCCTCGGCGCCGGTGTACTTCCCGCCGTGCCCCGGGTCTATAAATATCGTATTGATAACGTTAGGCGTTTTGTCCGGCGTCATCTCGTCGGAGTCGGTCGCGAAGTTCGTGTCCAGATCCACGGCACACCCGGCCTTGACCCCGGGCATATCCAGTTCGCCCTTATCCTTGAGGGTAACGCCTTCCCAACCCGAGCCTTCGCCGGTCTTTACCGTCGGTTTGGTGCCGTCGGTCTCGACGGCGGGTTTCTCGGACGGTTTTTTGACTATCTTCAGAATGACCCGCGCCGGGCTCTTGGTGGATTTGCCGGAGTAGCGGGACGCCCGGTCGGTGAGCTTCAGAACGACCCACGCGTCGCCGCTTTTGTCTTTGACGTAGGCCTCGGTAACGACGCCTTTAGGGCCGGTTTTGTAGCTTTTCCCGCCGGTCTTGCAGTCCTCGACGACGATCGCCAGGTCGCTCCCCGGCAGGTCCTTCACCGAGAACTTCGACGGCTCCTCCAGAGATACGACGACCGCCGTGTAGTCGCTGTAGTCCTTGAGCTGTATCCCCGTTACCTCGTTCTTGGCGGCCGCCGCGCCGGCGGCCAGTACCGCAAACGAAACGACTATAGACCAAACCGTAACCGATTTCATTTCCCCTCCGACAAATCCAATTGCGGTTATTCGCAGTCTTTTCCTTGACGCTGCGCCTGTTCCGCCGCGCGACGGTCCTCATCCTCGCGCATCTCGGCCCGCTTGTCGTACTTGCGCTTGCCCCGGCATACGGCGATCTCCAGCTTGGCCCGGCCGTGGGTAAAGTAGAGCGACAGCGGCACTATCGTAACGCCCTTCTGCTCGACGGCCCGGGTCAGGCGCCGGACCTCCCGCTTGTGCATTAAAAGCTTCCGCTTACGCCGGGGTTCCGGCGGGTCCACGGTCGTAAGGTTGTGGACGGCCTCAAACTTCACGCCAG
>CBDUXC010000407.1:0-2413 GCA_965371065.1 uncultured bacterium | reverse complement strand
CGGGCCCAGAAGCTCCCGGGCCATTTGATACGGCATATCGTCGGCTCCAAGGTGAACGCCGTCGGCCCTGGCGGCGAGAGCCACGTCAACGCGGTCATTAATTATCAGCGGTACGCCCGCGTCGTTCAAAAACTTCCGTAACTCCAGGGTTTTCGTTACAAATTCGCGGGTCGTCGCTTCCTTCTCCCGGAGCTGAACCAGCGTGGCGCCTCCCGTAACGGCCGCCTGCACTATCTCTAAAACCGAACGCCCCCGAGTCAGAGTCGGGTCCGTCACGAGATACAAACTTGGGTCGAATTTTTTCGCCATCGCGCCCGGTTTTACCTTTCGGATATTAACTCGGCGGACCGCAAGTCATTTTCGGAAACGCTATACAACTCGTCCAAAACGCGGACCCAGTAAGTTCCGGGCCCCGGGCATTTCTCGGCGGCCCGCGCGCCGGCCAGCCCAAAGAACGCAAGGCCACCGGCGGCAGCCTGCACCGGGTCGTCGTCCACCGCCAGGAACGCGCCCACGAGCACCGTCGCGGCGCAGCCGGTCCCGGTTACGTAACCCATCATAGGGCTTCCGCCGGCGACCTCGATAGTACGTTCCCCGTCGGTAACTATATCAATCACGCCGGTCACGGCGATCGTACAACCCAGTTCCTTTGCCAGGTCGGGCATCACCCCGGCGGCTTCTTCCACGGTATGAACCGAGTCAACGCCTTTGGTCGCTTCGGCGCCGCCGGCCAGCGCCAGGACCTCGGACGCGTTCGCGCGGACGACGGTTATGTCCACGGCGCCCAACAGCTCCCGGCTGGCGGCGGTCCGCAGCCCGGTCGCGCCGGCGCCTACCGGGTCCAGGACGACCGGAATACCCAATTCGTTCGCTTTTCGTCCGGCGACGACCATCGCCCGAATCCATTCGTCGGTCAGCGTACCGATGTTCAGGACCAGCGCGCCGGCCAGCGAGACCATTTCCTCGACCTCGTTCTCGGCGTGGGCCATTACGGGCGACGCACCGGCGGCCAGGAGTACGTTCGCCGTGCTGTTCATCACGACGAAGTTGGTGATGTTATGTACCAACGGTTTCTTTTCCCGCAACGCGTTCAAGTCCCGTGCCGCTATCTCGTTGGCCGATTTCATCGCTCTCCTCCGAAATTCAATCGCTGGATGGCTCGTACATACGCCGTTTAATGACCACCTCCGCCCACCGTGTAATATATCAAAAGTACGCGTTTATTCAAGCGTAAACGGGTTAAGAATCCGACTTACGGTAAGTTACTGAACACTAAAATATTAAGCCTTTTCTAAAAAGCACATCGAAACGCCGTACTAATGAAAATACGGCTTGTGATTATCGAAAACTATGGTATAATACAACCGTTAAAAATAATGGGTACTGCTAAAAAGTAGGAGGTTCGACGGTGGAAAAGTTCGGCCTTGTGTTATTATTACTAATATTGGTCGTCCCAACTTACGTTACTACCGCCGATTGGTACATCGTGAAAGAATGGGAGATCGTAGTAGTACCCGACGATAGATCCTTCGGTCTCGACTGGAAAGAAGGTCAGATTTACGTGGTTAATTGGCACTTATTACCACCTTACGCGACGAACCTTTACGTACACACGGAAGACGGTTACTTCTTATACGAGCAGCTCGACGAAAACCTGAACATAGATTGTGCGGGGCTCAATTGGAAAAACGACTGGGACCACGGCGGAAAAGGTTGGTATTTAGGGTCTAAAAACGAATCCATGGTTTATTTTGTGAATGAAAACGGTACCGGTTATTGGGAATTTTACGGTCCGACTAACTTCAATCGAGTATACGGAGTTGTCCATAATCAGGATGACGACATACTTTACGTCTCGGATTGGTCGGCCGGTCGAATCGCGTGGGGTAGTTTAAGCGATACAGCGTGCGTTTCATCGTGGACGGAAGAAACGGTAGGGTCGAAATATTGCGCGCTAGAATATATACGCAATTCGGGCGGGAATTATTACCTATTAGGGCTAAATCGGAGTTATGATTATTCGGATAGCGAATTACACATCTGGAAGCTGGACGACGACGGAATTCCGAACGATGTTTACGAACCTGACGACGTGGCATATTTCGGCGATACTTTTTACTACCCCGGCGATATCGGGTGGGACAATGAGAACATCTGGTTATTAAACCAGGACTACGAAGGTACGGCTTACCCTGACGCCGTTACTGAAATCGCGCGTCCGGATTACTTGTCCGACCTGACGGTTATTACGCCCATGTCTTTCGGAAAGGTTAAAACCCAGTTCAGATAATACGAAAGGCGAATAACGTTAAAACCCCGGTGTAACCGGGGTTTCTTTTTTACTAGTAACTAACTAAGAACGTTAAATCACAACGGAAACCGTTATTTCTTCCGTATCACTATCTCATACCCC
>CBDUXC010000406.1:0-2419 GCA_965371065.1 uncultured bacterium | reverse complement strand
CGGGCGCTGAAGCCGGGCGGTATACTTTCGGTTACCGAGATGATTCCGGACCCGGACTACTTGACCCGCCGAACGGTCCAACGGCTGGCCGAACGCGCCGGGTTTCGATTGGACCGGGACTTCGGTACGTGGCTCGCGTTCACAATGAACTTCGCGAAACCGATGAGCGTAGATGACAGCTAAACCGAACATACTCGCGGTTTACCCAGAGGTAACAGAGTCGAAGGTCTTCGACCGTATGCCGCCGCTGGGTATGCTCTGGGTAGCGGCCGTTCTACGCGAAGCCGGATACCCGGTCCGCTTCTTAGACGAACAAGTCGAGGACGAAGACGTCGGCGCTCTCGCCGAGGAGTTGGAACCGGCCCTCACCCTGATCGGCGGGACGAGCCATTCCCGCTTCGAAGCCTTCGACCGGGCGACGCGGATAAAAGAAGCGTATCCGCCGACCACCGTCGTCTACGGCGGGCCGCACGCGGCGTTCACGGCCGAGGAAACTCTAACCCATATCCCGGATATAGATATCGTCGTCCACGGCGAAGGCGAGTACACGGCCCTTGAATTAGCCCGAGGGAAAGACTCGGGGGGGGATACGGTCGAATTACCTAATATCACAGGGATTTCGTACAGGTCCGACGGGCGTGTCGTTTCGACAGGATGGCGTACCTTCAACCGCGACCTGGACGCCCTGCCCGAGCCGGCCCGGAACCTGGTACCGATGGGCAGTTACGGAATGGAGCTGGAGTACCTGGGTCTCCCGGCGACGTCTATTGTCACGGCCCGGGGCTGCCCGGTCGCCTGCTCCTTCTGTTCCGCGTCTAAGATGTACGGCCGTTCCTATACGACCCGTTCGCCGGCCAAAGTCGTGAACGAGGTGGAAGGGCTGGTCGAGAACTACGGTATAGAAGGGATAAAAATTTTCGACAGCACGTTTACGCTCAATAAAAAGCACGTCCTGGGGTTCTGCGACGAGCTGGAGCGGCGGGGCCTGGCAATGCCCTGGGAGTGCGAGGTCCGGGTCGGTACGGTGGATAGACCGCTTCTCGAGCGCATGAGGAAAACCGGCTGCTATTACATTGATTTGGGCGTCGAGTCCGGCGACCAGTCGGTCCTGGCGGCGATGGGAAAGGGCATAACGTTGGACGACGCCGACGAACTGCTGCTATGGGCGGAGGAACTGGGCGTCCGTACGAAGGTCTTCTTCACGGTAGGGCATATCGGTGAGACCTACGACGCGGGAAAGGGCACGCTCAGGTTCATCAAGAAGAACAGAAAACGCATAACCCTCGTAGGGTACGGCCCGGCGATAAGGATATACCCGGGGACCAGGGTCGAAGAATACGCGCGGGAGAACGACTTGCTCCCGCCGGGGTTTCGGTGGTCGGCACCGTACGAGAACCGGGACAACTTGAAGCTGTTCCGCCCGGCCGACAACGTACCGATACTGCTCCAACCGCAGATGGGCGTTCGCGAGCTCAGGCGCCTGCGGATTCGGTACATCCTGTCGAGAGTTTTCTCGCTCGGCTTCCTCATATTTAAGTTGAAACTCTTATTGAGATACCGCGAACTGGGCAGGTTCCTGAGCCTCGGGCTGAAAGGCTTAGCAAGTAAGAGCCAAAAAACCGAGCGGTTATCTTAAATCCTCGGGCTTCATCGTTCTGTTGACCCGGATTATCGTGATACGCCCGGCCTCGAACTTGACCTCCACCGAACCGTAGAACTTATCTTTTATAAGCTTCGCGAAGTACTTAATCAGCTCTTCCATCGGCCGTCTCCACGGGAAAAGTTAGCGTTAGGCAATACTCAACGTATGTATAGCATATTGCTATACCCGTGTCAAGCGCAAACTCCGACGGCGGAGCCTCATTTTTGTACCGTTACTTTACGCAACGACCGAACGGTCGTTATTAAACGAAACGCGGAGGTTTTTAACCTCCGCATCGGACTACTCCGGCCGCCCCAATCTGCTTTCATCGGCGCAGTTTAAACGTTAATCCGCGTCGTCGCCTTCCACAAACCTGTAGACTTTATCGCCTTCCTTAATCAGCCCCAGGTCCGTCCGCGCGAGCCGCTCGATCGCTTCCATATCGTTTTCCATACGCTCGATTTCGCCCCGGAGCTCGGCGTTCTCGGTCTCGACGGCCGCGATACGGTCCTCCAGTTCGGCGTTCTCGGCCTCGATTTCCTTCAAGCACAAGAAACCGTACCTGCTGAAAACGAATAGGTATAATACAACAACGACTACGGTTGCCAACAGGGCAAGCCTTATAACGACTCTAATTCTGGAAGACCCTGCCATGCTTGGTACCGTCCTATAACGTTAAAGACTAACGGGCTTTAAGACCCGCGCACCTTCGTAAACGGCCGCGCCGCCGAGTTCGTCTTCTATTTTAATCAACCTGTTGTACTTTATAACTCTTTC
>CBDUXC010000405.1:0-2429 GCA_965371065.1 uncultured bacterium | reverse complement strand
GTTCTTTTCTACCGGGTTACGACCACGCGTTTTGTAACCGCGCTGAAGCCCCAGCGTCCAACCTGACTACGTAAACGCCGGCGGCCAGGGTTGTCGCGTCGAAGGTAAGTGTGTTATCGCCCGCGTCCATATAATCGTCTACGAGCTCGTATACTTCGCGGCCGGTCAGGTCGTACATTGTCAGCTTGACCGACTGCCGCGAGGGTTCCCGAATTAACCGTATATCCCGCCGTTTCTCCCGTTGCGAAACATATCGTCCGGCGGTTCGTTAAAGGATGGCCGCCCTTTTCTGTTGAAATAAGCGGCCCGTTGTGTTAAATTGGCCGGTAAATTAGCAAATTCTTGAAATGTAATGTTGACCCGGGTACTAAAAAATCTTGAGTTCGGACTGGGCCGTTTCGGCGGTTTTATCATTTACCTCCTGGGCGACATCGGCGGGACCGCCATCCTGTTCGCAAAGTCGCTGGCGTGGATGATCAAACCGCCGCTGGGGCTCAGACGTATAACCGAACAGATGGTCCGCTTCGGCGTCGAGTCGGTACCGGTGGTCATTCTGACCGCCGTGTTCACCGGTATGGTGCTGGCGCTCCAGGCCACCTACCAGATAGCCAAGTTCGGCGCGGATATATACATAGGCGGTATAGTCGGCATCTCGATGACCCGTGAGTTAGGGCCGGTGCTGACGGGCCTAATGGTTTCCGGCCGAGTTGGCGCCGCCATAGCCGCCGAAATCGGGACGATGCAGGTTACCGAACAGATAGACGCGCTGGAAACTCTGGCGACTAACCCTATAAAGTACCTGGTGGTTCCGCGCGTCATCGCCGGCGCGACGATGCTGCCGGTACTGACGGCCATCGGTGACTTCCTGGGAATCGCCGGCGCGTATATAGTATCGACGACGACGTTGGGGATCCCGGGGCAGATATTTATCGAGAAAATGGTGCAAATTGTGTCCGTGGACGACGTATTAATCGGCCTGTTCAAGACGATTATTTTCGGCGTGATTATCGCGTCGGTCGGTTGCCACCAGGGTTTCAAGACCCGCGGCGGCGCCGAAGGCGTCGGCCGCGCCACCACCGTGAGCGTCGTAACGAGTTGTATTTTAATCCTTTTCTCCGACGTATTCCTGACGGGTCTATTTAAAGGATAAGACT
Organism: uncultured bacterium; assembly: GCA_965371065.1. Taxonomy (GTDB): domain Bacteria; phylum RBG-13-66-14; class B26-G2; order WVWN01. The sequence continues at coordinate 1,275 of CBDUXC010000405.1, read as the reverse complement.
AATCGTAAGGGGTGAGTCAAAGATTTATCAACGCGGTCGCGGGAGCGGGTAGATACTCTGTAGTTCTCAGGTTCTCGGCCCTGGGCGACGTATTGTTGACCTTACCGGTTCTGGGGCCGCTGGCCGAAGCTACGTCAAGCCGTATCGTCTTCGTTACCCGAGAGCCGTACGAAAACTTAATAAAGCGCCACCCGGACGTAGCGGCCGTTTACACGATTCGGCCGCGGGGGGCCGGCGGCCGGCCCGAAGTCAAAACCGTTTGCGAGCGTATCGACGCCGACTTTGGGGGGAAGATTTCCCTGGCCGTCGATTTGCATCGGGTCCCGTTATCAAGATACGCCCTTTCGCTGGTTCGAGCGGAAGAGAAGGTAACGTATAGGAAGTACGGCGTTCGGCGCATGCTTTTAACCGTCTGCGGCGTTGATTTACTCCCGAAGCCGACTAAACGGGTTCCGGACCTTTACGCGGAAACGCTGGAACCCTGGGGCGTCGCCGGGCCGAACTATGGTTTCAGGTTACCTGTCGATGGAACGCGGGGAGCCGCGTTGCGAGAAGAGTTGGGGCTGGCGGACGGATACGTAGCGATTTTCCCCGGCGCAGTTTACCCGACGAAAGCCTGGCCCGAAGAGAAGTATGCGGAGCTGGCCCGTTTTTTAGTAAAAGCCGGTATTTCCGCCGCGGTAATGGGAGCGCCGGCGGAACGCGAGTTGTGCAAACGGATCGCCGACGGCGCCCGCGTTCCAAACCTGGCCGGCGAAATCGCTTTGGACGATCTGCCGGAGGTATTGTCGGCGGCCCGCGTAATCGTCGGGAACGATTCGGCCCCGGGCCACTTCGCGTCGGTTCTTGGAGTACCTAGCGTCGTGATGTTCGGGCCGACGTCGCCCAGGTTCGGGTTCGCACCCCGGGGTAAGAGGAGCGGAACGCTGTACGCCGACGTCGGTTGCAGCCCCTGTTCGCGGCACGGAAGGTCCGGTTGTTGGCGCCGGCGGCGGTACTGCTTCGACGACTTAAGCGTTGACGACGTTTTCGCCGCCGTTGCGGAAGCCGGAGGGCGATAGTATGCCCGAGCGGCACAGCCGCATTCTGAACCAGCGGCACGGCCGCTTTCCGAACCGGATACTGGTAATACAGACCGCGTTCCTGGGCGACGTTGTGTTGACGACGCCCTTGTTCCGCGAGCTGAAAAGGTTGTTCCCGGCGGCCGAGTTGGACTGCCTTGTAGCGCCCCGCGGCGCCGAGATACTGGAAGGGCTTCCCGAGCTAGCCCGGGTA
>CBDUXC010000404.1:0-2435 GCA_965371065.1 uncultured bacterium | reverse complement strand
GAGATAACCCCCACATCTCTTATTTTGATAGTTCTCCTAACTATGATTTAAAGTATGCGTACTGGACTGGCTCAACCTGGTCCATAACATCCGTTGACACAACAGGAGGTAATGTAGATATAACTACCTCAATTGATCTTGACTCTAATAATCACCCCCACATCTCTTATTTTGATGACACTTACAATGACCTTATGTATGCCTATTGGACAGGCTCAACCTGGTCCATAACATCCGTTGACACAACAGGATATGTGGGTAGTTATACCTCAATAGTGATTGACTCCAGTGATAACCCCCATATTTCTTATTATGATTACACAAACGGAGATCTTAAATACGCCTGGTATGGTCCTGAGGACATAGGTATCATCCTGGAACGTTTCACCACCAAAGCCGTCGGGAAAGGCATAGTCCTGAACTGGGCCGTCGAGACCACCGGCGGCGAACTAATCGCGGGCTTCAATCTGTATCGTTCAACCGGCGCCAAAACCCGAAGTAAAGCGATTACGTCCCGCGATAAGCTCAATGCCGGGCTGATAACGGGCGAATCGCCCTACACTTATCTCGACGCGGCGGTTTCAGAAGGCGTAACCTACGGCTACTGGCTCGAAGCGGTCGACGTGGGCGGCTCGAGCGAAACCTTCGGGCCGGTGGAATGCACCTGGCGCGGCGCCCTTCCGACCACATACGCCCTGTACCAATCCCGGCCGAACCCGGCAAGCGGAAGCGCGACCATAGCCTTCGACCTGCCGGAGGATGCGAAGGTTACGCTGACGGTGTACGACATAAGCGGGCGTAAGGTCGCGACGGTAGTTAACCGCGCGCTTCTCGCCGGCGAACACGAAACCGAAGTATCAGGGCTCGCGCCGGGAGTGTACGTGTATAAGCTGTCCGCGGGGACCTTCAGCGCGGCGAGGAAGATGGTGGTGGTTGAATAATAAAATGCAGACGAGGTTGCTAACCTCGTCCACAACCAAAGAAACAAACGAAACGGCGCGGTTAATCCGCGCCGCTTTATTTCGGTATCTGCAAGAAGTATAAGTTTACCGGAACTCCGATTTAATTTTTCCCAGGCTTTCGGATTCGACAGCCGCAAGGTCACTTACCGGGATTTGAACCCATATTCCTTCGTCTTCCGTGTATTCGTTGGGGGGGTCAAAGAACTCGACCGATTGGAAGACGACTATATGCATATCCGGGGTGACTGCCGGGATTACGAAGCTCGTCGAAGCGCCGGAGGTTAAAGTCATTTCGACTATTTCCGTCGGGATGAAACTTTCCGGCGGCATCATCTCACGGTTCATATCTCTAAGCGGTACCTCTTCGTAAAGGCAGAGGTATCCGACGTCCCGCACTACGATAGTATCTATGGTGTCGTTGCCCAACGTAACTATCATTTCGTCCGTTTCCGGGTTGTAATGAAAATCGTCCGAAACACCCGGTACTTTGCTCTGGGCGGTTCCGTGGGTCCAATATTGGGCGACGATTTTATCGTGGCTTTCGGAAATCCCGTAGCCGAAACCGAAATGCCAGTAGTACGAACCCTGTGATATGGGGTCGCCGGAGAACGATACCGTCGTTCGCTCGGGCGGACCGGAATCGTAGGAAATCTGGACTTCGCCGTTCCCGAACGGGTTTATAACGTGGCCCGAGTCGGTGTCTACTTCTCTCCAATCGCCTTCAATGACCACCTCATAATTATCCTGCGGGTCCTCGAACGGCTGCTTGACGTCCTTGTTGATAAGGAACGCTCCCGTTCCCGTCGCGGACGCCAGAAGAACGAGCGACGCGGCGAAGGTCGCTGTTACGTTTACTATCCGTTTTTTCATTTCTCTAGACCTCCTTTTTTTATGTATCCAGTTTCCCCTATATTCGTATTTTGCATAACATATCGAAACAAATTAGTCAAGTATAAAGATAGGCTATCGATGAGATGAGGAATTAACGGGGATGTGCTCCGCCGCTTCATCTCCGTAAGGCGTTAAAAAAACGCCTTTACACGGCCCCGCCGTTAATATATATTTACTGACCTTTTCTCAAGTGCGACGGAGAATCCTATTACAGTCAAAGGAGCGAACCTGTGTTCAAGATTCTCGAGCGAGAGGACATAACGCCCGAGTCGGTCCGGATGGTCGTGGACGCGCCCTGGATCGCGCGGAAGTGCCGACCCGGCCAGTTTATAATTTTCCGCATCGACGAGAAGGGAGAACGCGTCCCCCTGACGATAAGCGACTTCGACCGGGAAGCGGGGACTATCACGATAATCTTCCAGAAGGTCGGCAAGACGACCTATCACCTGGCGACGCTCAAGGCCGGCGACTACATCCGTGACTTCGTCGGGCCGCTGGGGCGCCCGATGCATGTCGGCAAGGTAGGTACGGTCGCTTGCCTGGGCGGCGGCCTGGGTATCGCGCTCCTGTACCCGAAAGTGC
>CBDUXC010000403.1:0-2453 GCA_965371065.1 uncultured bacterium | reverse complement strand
TGGGTCCCGCCCCGAACTGAGCCTGCTCTGTGAAGTCGGCGAAGGCCGAAAACGGGATTATGAGTAAAATAGTTACAATTGCGCATTTCATACTTACCAACCCCTTTCTTTTTGCCGTTGGTTATTTTTCTGATGTTATTCAACAACCACCATTTTCCTCGCCCTTTTTCGTTGGCAATATTGTAAGTCAATATCGCTAATGTGTCAACTGATATTAAATTATAGTCAATTTAAGGTGGTATACATAACCATTTTAGTTATATATACCGTTCATTTGCCAATATCGATAATTTACCTGACACTACCGTCATTTGAAATTACTATGACGACGGATTAAGACCGGCCTTTTACGTTCCCCGATTGAACCTCCGCTTGCTGAAGCAGGCGGTATCGTAAACCTTAAACCGCCGCCACCCGATATTGTACGCAACCGCGATTTTTTTCAGGGCGGCGTGTTTTTCTGAAACCGTCGGCCGCTTTTTACGTACTAACCTTTAGAAGCCGAAGACCGAGTACGGTAAAAGGCTCAAATCCCGAAGGAATTCAAAGAACTTACAGGAGGGTTTATGATTTCAGTACATCCACTACCGGTCGTTAAGAAAAAGAAGCGTACGGCAAGCAGGAAATGAGGTTACGGAAGATGGATAGACACGTTTTGGTCGTAGCGCTGGCGTTGGCGGTAACGGCGGTCGCCGGGGCCGCGGCCGGCGAGGAGGCATTAAACGAACCGCCGGAGGACATATCCATCGAGTTCGACTGGGGCAACGATAAGCTCTTCCTGAACATGGAGGCCGGCGGCTGCCGCGTCAAGTTCGACTCGGAAACCGGCGAGTACGAGGTTTACATCCCCAGAAACCCAGACAGCGACGAGCCGTACTTCCGGGAGAACGACCTGTACGTCTCGATCGACGAGGCTGCGGACCGTATCGTAGTAATCGCTAAAGGAGATAAAGATACTATACGCGAGAGCCTGGACGATATAATAGAGGGCGACCTGGGCGAGCTGGAGCCGGGCGAAACCGACGGAATAACGATACGGGAACTTGACGACGGATACGAGATTATCGTCGAGGGTAAAAACGGCCCGGACGAAAAAGATGGGGAAGATGACGACTAAAATAAAACGTATCTCAAAGCGTTTGCCCCCGTGAGCACGGCATATTACGCCCCACGGGCACGCCGGCCGGACCCCCCTTCCGGCCGGTTTTTACGTTCGCCGGCGCCCGGCTGGTTAACCGAACGTCGCGACGGCGCAGATAGTCAGGTACCATTTGCCGTCGGCCCCCGGCGCGAACGCGACGAACCACATATAGTCGGCGGTGGATACCGAGTATCCGCCGTCGTCCCAGTCGGCCTTCTCGAGGGTCCCCGCGTTATACTCGTTTACGAAAGACGACACCCGTTCGTCGCTGTACAGGGCGTACGCGTATGGCGAATCCCCGGTGCTTAAAATCCCGACGAACTTGTCTCGGGAGAAGTAATCGCCCTCGGAGTATGGTTCGCCGGCCAGGACACTGTCGCCGATTAAGGGCCGGAAGTTCTGCGGGTCCCTGCTCTCCAGGGCCGCTACGAACATACCGAGCGCTTCGTCGAAGCTGTCGGCCGGTTCGACCGCCGCGCTTTCGCCGGGCGGCACGGCGGGTTCGGACGGCTCTTCGGTGAGGTCGCCGATGTCCCACTCCCAATCGAACTCCTTATCGGTGTAACAGCAACAGCCGACCGTACCGACGCAGAGTACGGCAATCGCGACTATGGGTAAAACCGTAACGGCTTTATGCTTCATTGCGTTTAACGCTCCTTTGATATCCGCGGCCGTTAATTGGTTCCGTCGGTCGGCGGGATTATCCACCAGTAGAACAGGAAGAGCGGTACGGCGACCGCCGAGTTGACGAGGACGATTAGCAGGAGCCGCAGGAAATGATAGCCGCCGACGGTTACGGCGCCCGCGGCGATAACGATGACCGCCAGGTTCACGCCTTCCTTGAATACCGTCGCCAGGGCAGTGAGGACCGGCGGCGCGACGATGCTCCGTTCGTATATGTTCCCCCGGTACGCGCCGACGAGTCCGCCGACAACCGTCCCGGCCAGAGCGCCCACGCCGATTACGCCCCACGACAATACGTCCGACGCGAACCCGAGGCAGAACCCGGCACCGGCGCCGGCGAACCCGCCCCAGTTGAGGGCCAGGTAAACGATAAGCACCAACGTCAGGTCCGGGGTAATTCCCCAGGGCGCCAGATGCGGCCCGAGACCGTGCTGTAAATAGATGGTGCCGGCGATTACGAGAGCGAATTTAACGAACCTGCGCATGTTAGATTGTAGAGAGTAGAACGCAGAGTTTAGGATTTACGAATAATAACGGGGGATGATAGCAACATAGACGCGGGTTGGCAATATAAATCCGGGAATATTACCGCAGCAGTTCCGCGCGTTCGAATGAGGCGGTACCAACC
>CBDUXC010000402.1:0-2457 GCA_965371065.1 uncultured bacterium | reverse complement strand
GCGCGACTTGCCCCGCATCCCCTTCGCGCCAGAGTTCCGGCCGTTCTCGAAAGCGGGCCGCGAACTGGCGGAGCTACACCTGAACTACGAAGAGATGGAGCCGCACCCCCTTAAATGGGTCGACGAACCCGACGAACCCGTTAGTTACCGCGTCGAGAAGATGCGGCTCAATAAAGAGAAAACGGCGCTCAAAGTGAACGACTACCTGACACTCTCGGGCATCCCGCCGGAAGCGTACGAGTACCGGTTGGGTAACAGGAGCGCGCTCGAGTGGGTAATAGACCAGTATAGAGTGAAGGAAGACAAGAGAAGCGGCATCGTCTCGGACCCGAACCGGTCCGACGACCCCCAGTACATCGTAAAGCTCGTCGAAAAGGTAATAAACGTAAGCGTCAAGACTGTGGAAATAGTAAAGGGGTTACCGAAGAAGGGGTGGTGAAGGTATATTATGGCGAAAAACACTACGGAAAGTAAAATACCGGGTAGCAAGGTAATCCCATCGGAAGAAGAACGCCGACTCTTACTAGAAGAATATAAATTGGTAATAGAAACGCAAATGCATTTTAATGAAATGCTATTAAAATATAGGTCTTTAGCCTTTACTATTATCGCAGGTCTTACCGCTTTAGCTATTATATATCTAAAAGGCGAAATAACTTACGTAGAAAAACTAAGCATATTCGGCTACGAGCTAAACCTAGCCGGATTGTTCGCAAGTATTATATTAATAATATGGTTCCTTATTGGATGTGTAGATTATTGTTATTATTTCAGGTTACTTATTGGAGCCGTTGAACGGAGTACCGAGATGGAGAAAGGAATAAAAGAATACTCTCCCTTCGATTGCGGTTTTTTAGGTATGACCACCAAGATCAATAAAGCTATGCCTAGGTCGTTAGCTCATTTGATCGTAATTGCTTTTTACGTTATCCCCTTTCTCGTAGGTTTTTACATCGCTATCCATCTTTTAATCGGTAACGGTACAAAACCGTAATAATCCGACTAGTTCTTTGCATGGATATATTAGCCATAGATATAGACGGGGTACTAGCTAATTTCGTTGATAGTATGCTACCGCATATGAACGGCTTATTTAGTACTGAATTTAAAAGGGAGGATGTTACTTGTTTTGATTTCTGGAGCGCTTTCGGTATGAAGAAAGAGGAGTTTAATCCTTTTTGGGATTATATGGATGAACGTAACCTATGGGTTTCGATTGCACCAATGCCGGGGGCTATAAACCAATTACGTTTATTATCTGAGGTTTTAGATTTCGAATACGTAACTACGCGTCCCGCCCAATTAGAATCTCCAACAAGCGTATGGCTTTCGAGTAACGGTTTTCCGGATAAACCTCTTAACATGGTAGAGGGCAAAATAGACATAAACACTAGATTCCGTTATTTTATCGATGACCGTTTAGAAGATTGTTTATACCTGGCCGCTATCGACAACATAGAAACGGTTATCCTTTTCGACGCTCCCTGGAACCGCTCAGTTAACTTACCCCAGAACATAATACGCGTAAAAGATTGGGACGAAATAACGCCTAGGGTTTTCGGATTATAACACCCTTCCGCTATAAGTACCCTTTAATGAAACTACCCCACGATTTCGCTTGACATCCTCGCCCGCCTATGTTATACAGGTATCGCCTTAACGGCAACTGGACATAGTGAGACGGCCCGGGTGAAAGTGGCCGGGCGGAATGTTTGCGCGTGTTCGGTAAAAAAACGTTCTTTGACAACTGTAACGCGAGAGGGCGCAGTGTATATCTAAAAAAGACACTGCCTATTGCAAGGTGCGTTTACGGCGTATCTTATCTTAGCGGATTTACGGAAAAAGAATCTGCTATAGTCAAGATACTAAGGGCGTACGGTGGATGCCTTGGCGTCGAGAGGCGATGAAGGACGTGGCCGGCTGCGATATGCCCGGGGGAGTCGCTAAGCAGGCATTGATCCCGGGATTTCCGAATGGGGGAACCCGGCCGGGTTCATACCCGGTCACCCGCCGCTGAATACATAGGCGGCGGGAGCTAACGCGGTGAACTGAAACATCTCAGTAACCGCAGGAACAGAAAGCAACAGCCATTCCCTTAGTAGCGGCGAGCGAACAGGGAGAAGCCTAAACCGGTTTTTTCGTTAAAGACCGTCGTCGTTGATTAGACCGGTGTTGTGGGGCGCAGTTGGAGGGTTCGACGGAGCCCTCGACGAGTAAAAAACTTCCTCAGCCAGCCGAACACCTCTGGAAAGAGGGACCGGAGAGGGTAACAGTCCTGTAGGCGAAAGCGAGGAAGCTCGTTGGACGGCGTTCCCAAGTACGGCGGAACACGTGGAATTCTGTCGGAATCTAGGAGGACCACCTCCTAAGGCTAAATACTCCTCGACGACCGATAGCGAACAAGTACCGTGAGGGAAAGGTGAAAAGTACCCCTGTGCGGGGAGTGAAATAGTACCT
>CBDUXC010000401.1:0-2458 GCA_965371065.1 uncultured bacterium | reverse complement strand
TATTTCGGACAAGGCCGCGCAGAAGTGCCGCATAACCTATCTTTGATTATCACCACGTCTATTTGTTTCCGGTCTTTCACGATGAATCGAGAGATACGGCTAAATATTATCGCGTTAGCGTTTTTAGCGGGTTGATTTACAACTCCCCCGTCCAGATGGCACCATACGACGAACTCGTCCGCCCACAGCGGACGTTCGGATATGTTAATCGAATTCCCCTCTCCCCCCTTTACTTCAATTGCTAAACGGCGCCGCCGTTCTGGGTCAATAATCGCCTCGAAATCGTAACGGGCGCCCCTCCCCGTAGCTTGATATGCGTGGATTAATCCCTTTTCTTTAGCTGAGTATAATACATCCCCAACTAATTCCTGGCGCCCCCGCATAGCGCCCGCAATAAAATGCCCCCGGATACTCTCGACGGCAGAACGGAAGACAAGGCCATCGTGGTAATCGGCCGGGTTTAATCCGTGGGATTCCAAGACATCTGGGTGTTCCTCATTAAGGTTTAGCAACATTTCCCGTGCGGGTTCTATCTGTTTAATGATCCTCTCGATATTTTCGCATGGTAGGGGCATATACCACCTTTAAGTAAAAAAAGTTCGTTTTCATATCAACACCGCCAACAACGCCTTCTGAGCGTGTAACCTGTTCTCGGCTTCGTCGAAGATCGCGCTCTGGGGACAGCGCATAACCTCCTCGTCGATCTCTTCGCCGTAGTGGGCCGGTAGGCAGTGAAGCACGATCGCTTCCGGGTCGGATTTCTCGAGGAGGTCCATCGTTATGCGGTAATCGGTGAAGCGCTTCCTCCGCTCTTCGGCCTCGTCTTCTTCGCCCATACTCGCCCACACGTCGGTGTAGAGGACGTCCGCGCCCTCTGCCACGGCCGCGACGTCCCGCGTTACCTCGACGGACCCGCCGTACGTCTCGGCCAGGTCCCGGGCCTTCGATACAATCTCCGCGTTCGGTTCGTAACCCTCGGGGCAGGCTATCACGACGTGCATTCCGAACAAAGCTCCGCCGAGCATCAAGGAGTGGGCTACGTTGTTGCCGTCGCCCGCGTAAACCAAACGTAGCCCGGCCAGGCGGCCTTTACGCTCCCGTATCGTCTGCAGGTCGGCGAGCACCTGGCACGGGTGGGTCAGGTCGCTCAGGCCGTTTATAACCGGGACGCCGGCGTGCGCGGCGAAGGTCTCGACGATATGATGGCCGAATACGCGGGCGGCTATCCCGTGGACGTAACGACCCAGGACCTCGGCCACGTCTTTCGGGTTCTCCCGCTTGCCGACGCCCACCTCGTCCGGCCCAAGGTAAAACGTGTTCCCGCCCAATTCCATAAAGGCTACGTCGAAAGACGAACGGGTTCTGAGCGACGGCTTCTGGAAAAGTAGAGCGAGGGTTTTCCCCTTATGCGTATCCCTCGTAACGCCCGACGACCGCTCGCGCTTCAGCTCGTCGGCCAGGTCCAGAACCTCGGTAAGTTCCTGGGGGGTGAAGTCGTCCAACCTTAGAAACGATCTACCTGCGAAACCGGGACTCGCCATATCCATAACCCTCCGGGGTTTAAATCGGGACCCGCCGTCGCTATTGCGACGGGCCGACGGGAACGTAATCGAACTTATCCTTCCCCTGACCGACGATTTTCGCCGCCGGGCACTCGGCGTCGTGGTAGAAGAGAACCATATCGCCGCGCTTGGCCGCGCCCCGCAGTAGATACCGCTTCTCCTCCAGCGTCGTCAACGGAAACAGGTCCACCGCCGCGATCCACGGCAGCCGGACGTGAGAGGTTACCGGCAATATGTCTCCGGCGAAGTAGGCGCGCTGTTTCTTCGACGTTATACGGACGACCTGGTGAGCGGTAGTGTGCCCGCCCGTTACCCGGATTTGTACGCCGGTCGTGACCCGGTAGTTACCCTCAAGCAGCTTGAACTGCCCGGCTTCCTTCACCGGCAGAAAGTCTTCCGGTCGGTAACCGGCCCGGGTCCGCTCGTTGGGTCGGGTCGCCTCGTCCCACTCGGCGCGTTGTACGAGGTGGACGGCGTTGGGGAACGTTATTTGAAGCACGCCGTCGTCGTCCAGGGTAGTGAGCCCGCCGGCGTGGTCGAAGTGAAGGTGCGTCAGTATCACCGTATCCACGTCCTCCGGTTCGATGCCGGCTGCGGCCAGCTCGTCGACTAAAGGACTATCGTACGTAACGCCGTAGTTCTGCCGGACCTTTTCGCTCAGTTTGTTCCCGTAACCACTGTCAACCAATATAACGTACTTCGACGTACGTATTAATAACGGGTGCGTGGCCATCGCAACCCGATTGTTCTCGTCTGGTGTTAAAACGCCGGACCAGAGCTTCCGGGGAACGATGCCGAAAATCACGCCGCCGTCCATATAATACGGCCCGGCTTCAAAAACGGTCAACTCGACCGCACCAAGTTCGTCTTTATACATCAGATTCCTCCTGCCCGAC
>CBDUXC010000400.1:0-2472 GCA_965371065.1 uncultured bacterium | reverse complement strand
AAGGCCGCTAAACACCCTGTCGGGGATAACCGTCTCGACCGGCGAAGCCCTATCGCCGTGTTCCTTCGTTATCTCCCCTCCCGTCATGTAGTACAGCGCCGAAAGACGGAATATAAGGAAGACGACGTACCCTATACAAACACCCACGAAATAATAAAGCGACGAAGGGTCTTCCACCTAACTATTACCTCCCGGTAACTTTACATAAACAACGCTAGACATAAAGCCGTTATACCCACGCCTATCAGGGCGCCGGCGCCTACTTCGACTAAAGAATGTATCTTCATCCTTATCCTCGAAATCGCGATAATCACCGCCAGGAGAAGCGTAAGCAGCGTAATGAGTGGGTTTTTCGTAACGAACGTAACTATCGTCCAGACGGCGAAAGCCACCGCCGCGTGACCGCTGGGGAACCCGCCGCGCAAGGGCGCGCCCCGCCCGGCGATTACTTTAAACACGACGACCATTATAACGGATAACGTTAGGGCCACGGCGGCTACGTGCTCCGGTCGCTGGGAAACCTTGACGATGGTCGTGATAATTGGCGTCTTCAAACGTTCGAAGAAAACAAGATAGCCGACGAAGACCGCGTTAATGGACGCGAACAACACGGCGCCGGCCGCTACGTCTTTGGCTATACGCGCAAGCGGATGATACCTGTCTACGATAAAGTCAAGGGCCATTTCGATTGAAGTATTTATCATCTCCGTTATCAATACGAGCCCGACAGTGATAAGCAATAGTATCAGCTCTATCTTCGTAATCGAGAAATAAACGCTAGCGATTAGGATTAACGCCGTCGCGACAAAATGGAGCTTTACGTTACGCTGGGTCTTGAACGCGTAAAGTATCCCCTCGACCGCCGCATTGAAGCTCTTAACCAACCCGAACTTCGATACCTCGGACTCCCGGCGAACCTTCGGCCTTTCTTTCGTCTTATTCTTCTTCTTAAACATCGAATACCTTCGATAGAATTAGTCCGGAACGCTCGTCCATAGCCGACGCCGAATCGCCGTCGTCGTGAGTATATCCGGCCAGGTGCAGTAGCGCGTGGACTAAAAGTACGGCCAGTTCGTCGTCGAGCTCGATGCCGGCTCCGCCGGCTTGTTCGGCCGCACAGTCACACGAGATAACTACCTGCCCCAGGGCCCAAACGTCCGGCCTTTCAACTTCGGGCGGAGCAGTTTCGAAAGCAAGTACGTCGGTCGGGCCCTCGACGCCCCTGTACCTTTCGTTCAGTTCGGCGACGGTCGCGTCGCCTGTCAACAGAACGTCGATAACCGCCGCCTCGTCGACCCCCTCGACCGTACGGAACGCGTCCACTACCCTCGCCAAACGCTCTACGTCAACAGCGCCGTTCCATTCTACGGCGATTATCGTACGGTCGTTTTCCAACTCCTATTCTCGTTTCGTTTCGCCGCCGGAGATGGAAAGGACCGCCGGCGTAAGGTCCTCGGCACGCTTCTCCGGATACGCCGGGCGCGCGTGTAAGATACTTGTCAACCCCTTGATAAGGCTTTCGGCAACTATCGAAATCTCCTTCAGCGTCAAGTCGCATTCGTCGAGTTGTCCGTCGTCGAGCCGGTTACGTACGACGCGCTCTACGAGGTTCCTTATGCTCGTCGAATTAACTTCCTCGAGAGACCTGGAAGCCGATTCGGCCGCGTCGGCGAGCATCACTATCGCCGAAACCTTGCTGTGGGGCTTAGGCCCGGGGTAACGAAAGTCGCTCTCGTTCAGTATATCATGGACGTCGAGTTTAAGCGCTTCCTGGTAGAAAAAACTTATCAGGGTTGTACCGTGGTGCTCACGTACAACATCGACGATTTCGCCGGGAAGCCTGTTTTCCTCGGCGATTTCGGCGCCGTTCTTCGTATGTGCCGCGATAACCAGCGAACTCATCTGGGGCGTTAAATGGTCGTGCCGGTGAGCGTCGTAGCCTTCGTTCTCGGCGAAGTACTTAGGCGATTTAAGTTTCCCGATGTCATGGTAATAAGCCGCCACGCGTGCGAGCATCGGGTTTGCGCCTACGGCCTCGGCCGCCATCTCGGCCAGGTTGGCGGTTAAAACGCTGTGGTGGTGTGTCCCGGGCGCTTCCACAAGCAACCGTTTAAGAAGTCTCTGGTTCAAATCGCCGAGCTCAAGCAACCGTACGTCGGTCGTTATCTTAAAAGCGTACTCGAACAACGGCAGTACCACGGCTACGATAAATACCGACATTATCGACATCCCGCCGGCGGCTAGCATATTCGCTAATACGTAGTCCGCCGGCGCGATATCGATAAGTCCGATACCGGCTATAGTCGCCGACGCGCCCACGACCATCGCGATTACTACCCAATAGAAATCGGAACGGCGGCGGATTTTCGCGACTAAATAGACAGCCGGAAGCGTCGCCGCCAGCGTAACTATCATCGGTCGGAGTTCGATACCGCCCATTACGCCGGCGAACACACTCAAAGACGCGGCGAC
>CBDUXC010000399.1:0-2489 GCA_965371065.1 uncultured bacterium | reverse complement strand
CCTGTTCGTGCGCGACTGGATGGCGGCGGTGACCGCTGCGAAGAACGACGTTCCCCGGTCTTTAACGAAGGATACCGAACAGCTACATCTGTGTATGGGCGCTCGGAGCATACCGTACGGCCATCCCGACCGGTACGTAGCGGCCGTTCTAACGACGGCTCTCGGCGGAAACGCGTCAAGCCGCTTGTTCGAGAAGATTCGGGACCGCTACGGACTGGCGTATTCGGTTTATTGCTACGGCCAGGGTTACCGGGACGCCGGCGCGATGGTTGTTTATATCGGAACCGCGCCCGAGACGGCGGTCGAAGCGAGGGACCACGCGCTGGCCGAGGTGGAAGACGTCGTAACGAACGGCCTGGCGCCCGAGGAGTTATCGCGGGCGAAGGAGTGTCTGAAGGGCAATCTGATGCTGGCGCTTGAGGGTACCGCCGCCCGGGTAAGCCGGCTCGCGAAGCAAGAGCTGTTCCTGGGTCGTCAGGTATCGCTGGAGGAGACCTGCGCCGGCGTGGATGCGGTAACGGCCGACGACGTGGCGCGTCTGGCGGCCGACGTCTTCGGCGAAGGGTTGACGGTTACCGCGATAGGGCCGAACGCGGAAGACGTATGTAACATTTAGGTCCGGTTAGTCAGGCGCGGTTGCCTGTACGATGTTATGCAGCAATCTTTTTTAAGACAGCACTGGCTCGCGTTCGCGATAACTTTCGGCGCGGCGATAATCATAATTATAACAATATTCGCGAAGCGCGAGTCGGACGTGGAACGAGCCCGCAGGAAGTTAATCTGGGGCGACTCGGCGATGACGTCGGGTCATTACGAGGAAGCTATCGACTTCTACGAGAAGGCCGTCGAACTGGACCCCGACCTTATCCAGGCGCGCTACAACCTGGCGCTCGCGTATGAGTCCGTCGATAAGGAGAAAGCCACTGAGTTGTGGGAGGAGTACGTTGAGCTCGCGGCCGACGACCCGTCGCAATCCAGATGGATAGGGCAAGCGGACGAGCACCTGAAAAGGCTGCGGGCCGAGCCTTTGATGGAGGTCGGTTACGAGGCGATGGAAGAGGGAAGTCTCGATACGGCTCTGTCGAATTTCGAGGCAGCTCTGGCGGTGGATAACACGGTACTGGACGCTCATTACCGGATAGCGCAGATATATACTGAACAGGGCAGGTACGAAGAAGCGGCTGAGAGCTATAATAAAGCGTTGGAACTCGCGCCTTACTCCCTCAAGTACCGGTATGAACTGGCGCTGGTCTATGAGGAGTACGACCGGGCCAAAGCCGTCGAGACCTGGGAAGATTTCGTCGAACGGGCCGAAGGATCGAGGGCGATAGAACGTGAAAAGGTTATCGAAGGCAAAAAACGCCTTACCCGGTTGCGCGGCGGAGGTTAATCTATCAAAGTAAGCGTCCTAATAATAACGTTGGTTTTATACGCGTACGGCGCGTCCGCCGCGGTACTCTCGTACGACGAGCTTCTGGCGGCGGCCGTCGCCAGGTACGAAGAGGGCGATACGGTGGCCGCCGAAGAGCTACTGGGTCAGATTATCCAGGAGTATCCGGACGACCCGGCCGCCAACTATTACCTCGCCCCGATATTGAACGACCGGGGCTTGTTCGAAGCGGCTCTGGACAGCTATACGAAAGCCGCGAAAAGCCCGGAGTTCAGCGACGCGTTGTTCAACGTCGGTTACCTATCGTACGAGTTGGGCGACGCGGACACGGCGCTCGAGTACTACGACAGGTACCTCGAGTACCGACCGGGCGACTCGGCGGCTCTCTATAATAAAGGTATTATCTACGCGAGCCTGGGCAATGATGCATACGCTGCGAAGTGCTACGAGGGCGCGATCGACAGTAACCCGTATAGCGTCGACGCGTTGTATAACGTGGCGGTAATTTATTATGACACCGGCGAATACGAACGGGCGGTTCACTATTGGGACCGGTTGTTAGAATTGAACGAGGACGACGTCGATGCGCTGTACGGCCGCGGGTTGGCCCTTTACGAGTTGGACGAATACGAAGGGGCGGTCGAATCGCTTACGCGCGGCGCCGAGCTCGCGTCCGACGACGGTCGATTCCAGTACCAACTCGGGAACATCTATTATTCGCTTAACGAGCTGGACGGGGCGCTGGCCGGTTTCGCCGAGGCTTATCGCCTGGATTACGCGTGCGACGAGGACGCTTATTATATCGGGTATATATACAGCGACTTACATAAATACAACCTCGCGCTGGAGTACTTCGGCCTGGCGGCCGAATTAAACCGGAACTACGCCGTCGTCCACGTCGAGATGGCTCGTATCTACCGGGCGATGGGCAAGAACGCGTCGGCGTTGGAAGAGTTACGTAAGGCCGAAGAGAAGGATTACGGCGACGACGCCGGGCTGGCGTACGAGTTCGGGATGACGTACAAGGCTCTGGGTTTATACGAGAACGCCGCCGATTACTTCGCCGACTGCGTTTTTTATCGAAGCCACACTGACCCTC
>CBDUXC010000398.1:0-2491 GCA_965371065.1 uncultured bacterium | reverse complement strand
TTGATTATTCGGAGCGTACGTTTGCTCAGCCGGTACGCGCGGGGCACGGCGCGCAGGTCGTCGGAGACCAGGACCACGCCGGCGCTCTCCATCGCGATGTCGGTCCCGGCGCCCAGGGCGATACCTACGTCGGCGGCGGCGAGTGCCGGCGCGTCATTAATACCGTCGCCGACCATCGCAACGAGGAACCCCTCGTCTTTTAGCTCTTCTAACGGCGTAAGTTTCTCGTCCGGTAAAAGTGCGGCCCTCACTTCGGTAATACCCACGGTATCGGCGATAGTCCGGGCCGCACGTTCGTTGTCGCCGGTCAACATAATGGTCCTCAGGCCGAGCTCCCGAAGTTCGGTTATCGCTTCGGCGGCGCTCTCCTTTGGCTCGTCGGCTATGGCGATAAGTCCCGCCGCCGTCCCGTCGGACGCTACGGCGACGACCGTATAACCCTTTCCCTCCCACTCGGCTATTGTACCGTCCATAGGGCCGAAGTCTATACCCTCTTCGGCCATCAGCCGTAAGCTCCCAACGGTTACTTCGTAGCCGTTTACGACGGCTTTGATGCCGCGCCCGGCTTTTGCGACGGCGCCTTCGGCTTCAGGTATATCTATCCCCTTGTTCTCCGCCGCACCCACAATAGCGGCCGCAAGCGGGTGTTCGCTCTGGGTTTCAACCGCCGCGGCAATGGCAAGCAATTGCTCTTCGCTTGTGTCATCGGCCATCTTAAAGGTAACGACCGCCGGTTCCCCCTTCGTTATCGTCCCGGTCTTATCGAACGCCACGACCGAAACCCGACCGAAGACCTCGAGGTTTTCCGCGTCGCGAATCAGCAGGCCTAATTGGGCGCCACGACCGGTTCCTACCGTTACGGCCGTAGGCGTCGCGAGACCCATAGCGCACGGGCAGGCGATGACAAGAACCGCAACTGCCGCGTAAACCGCCGGCTCGAGCCGTCCGCCAAGTATCAACCACAACAGAAACGTTGCCGCCGCTATTGCTATAACGACCGGGACGAATATCCCGGCCACCTTATCTACGAGTTTTTGTACGGGCGCCTTCGAGCCCTGGGCTTCTTCGACCAGTCGGACGACCCGGGCCAGGACCGTATCGGCGCCGATGTGGGTCGCGTTCATCTTAAAGGTTCCGGAGCCGTTTACCGTACCGCCGACCACGGTATCGCCCGGCGCCTTACGCACCGGCAACGGCTCGCCTGTAATCATCGCCTGATTCACGTCCGAGATGCCTTCCATCACTTCGCCGTCGACTGGGATACCCTCGCCCGGTTTAACCAGCACGACGTCGCCGGGCACCAACTCCTCGGCCGGGACGTCCTCGATGGTGCCGTCTGTAACACGATGGGCTATACGTGGAGCCAGGTCCAATAGCTTCTCGATGGCCGACGAAGCTCGGCCCTTGGCACGGGCCTCGAGCCATCGGCCGAGCAGTATCAACGTGATAATTATTCCGGCGGTGTCAAAGTAGAAGTGGCCGGCCGTGCCCATAGATAACACGTAAACGCTGTACAAATAAGCGGCCGTCGTTCCCAGAACTACGAGTAAATCCATCCCCAACGTACCGTGGGTTAACCCCTTAAACGCTTTGTTGTAGAACGTCCACCCGGCTACGAACTGGACCGGCGTCACAAGCGCGAAGAGCACCCAGCCCTTGCCGGGAAAGTCGAAGAATATCGATAGGACGAAGAGGGGTAAGCTGAAGGAGGCCGCAACGAGCAGGCGCCATACGCCTCCGGTGCGCTTTCGAGGTTTTGCCCCGGCGTCTTCTTTTACTTCGGCGCCGTACCCCAGCCCTTTGACGGTCGCTACTATCTCCGAGAGGGAAACCACCTCCGGAACGTACTCGACCCGGGCGACGCCGGAAGTCAGGTTTACGCTTATGGTTACAATTCCCGGCATCGCGCCGACGAAATCCTCGATCGTCGCGACGCAGGTGGCGCAGGTCATTTCGGTTATATTGAGGATGGCTTTCTCGGTGGGTACGCTGTACCCGACCGAGTTAACCGCGGCGACCAGGTGGCTGAAACGGCCGTGGCCGTCGTCGTACGTAACCGTTGCTTTCTCGGCCGCTAAGTTGACCGACGCGTCCTGTACGAACTCGAGGTCGCCCAGCGCTTTCTCGTTCGTAGCGACGCAGGTCGCGCAGGTCATTCCGTTTATTGGAAACGTCACTGTTTTCATACGGTTATTATAACACCGCCCGAAAGGTTTTTACAAAAAATAAAGGGATTAGAAACATACCGAAAACGCTATATAGGTTTTACGCCGGAGGGACGTTACCAACGAGCTATCCGATGACGTACCTGTTAATCACCCTCCGGCGTATTTTTAATCCGTTAAGCTTACCGGGTATCGGGGCCCTTCATCGTTCCGGAGCTACTCATCATACCGGGGCGATGCGTCGGCTCGTAGCCGCCGGTCGAATTGGAACCGCCCATCATATGAGGACCGCCCGGCGTTCTCCAATAACCCGTGCGCGGGCAATC
>CBDUXC010000397.1:0-2498 GCA_965371065.1 uncultured bacterium | reverse complement strand
TGAGCCACGCCGAGATAGTGGCCGGGCCGGTCGAGATGCTCGACACGGGGATTACGCCGGCGATGTGTGAGGAGTCGCCGTTTCCGGTGGAGATAAGGGTCCAAATACCGGACCTGGACGTACGACAGTGGTGGGGTTTCTACGACGGGGACATAAAAGCTTTCGTCGATACGCGCCACGGCGTAACCTTCGGCGGTCACCCGGACCTGCGGCCCGAGCTGAGCGACGATACCGGGACCTTCGTCGTGTGGCTGCCGTGCGAGGGGTAGAACGTTACCCGCTTTATTTATTTAACCTACCGGATTCGCCGCTTTAAACACCCGCCAAACGACCGCCGCGTTCGTATGCACCGCTAAATAAACCAACGCAATTAACGGCGCCGGTTCCCACAAGGAAGCCGCGGCGGCGCAGAGAATCATAACCGTCGTTCGGGTTCCCTTGCTCGCCAGGGTAGGGCGTCCGAGGTCTATACCGAGTTCGTTCGCCCGGGCACCTGTATAGCTCACCGCGGCCGAACCGACCAGCGCGAAGAACCCGACAGCGAAAAGGGCCGTCGACGCGATAGGGTAGGGAAGCGGTACGTTCAGTAAGTAGAACAACGTCCCGGCGACCATCGCCAGGTCGGCGTAACGGTCCATGACCGAGTCGAGGAACGCGCCGGTGCGGCTCGAGCGCCCGGTTAATCGGGCCAGTTGGCCGTCAACGCCGTCGAGGACTTGCGATACGGCGGCGACTATTCCGCCTTGCCACGGGTACCCGAACGCCAGCAAGAACCCGGCGGCGACGCCCAGTAAAGCCGAAGTTACCGTTACCATCCACGGGCGAACATAGGGTATTCGGCGGAGTACGAGGGTGACGGGCGCGCTGAGATACCGTTTTATGCAACGGAGAACGAACCGGTCCGTCGGCTTGTTCCGCCAGTCGAGGGGGCGCCCGTCCCACGATACTTTCGTTTCCCCGCTCATAGTAAGCCTTCGGCCAGTTTCGAGTAATCCGGGGTTTCGCCGGCAACGTAAGCCGTTATGGCTCGTTCGGCGACAGGAACCGCAAATTCGTCGAGGAAACGTTTAACGGCGCTTTCGTCGTACGAAACGCCGCCGGACCTATCCCGATAGTTGCCGCTGAGGACGCAGCCGAGCTGCCCGGTTTCTTCTTCCCAGTCGCCGCCGACAAGCTCTTCAATTTCAACGCGGGAAGCTACGTGGCGGAGCGGCAGCACGAGTTCGACGCCGAAGCGGGCGAGAAGGTCCACGTACGCGTCCAGGGCGACACTTACTTGGTTTAGCTTGACGCGGCCGTCGTGGCTTTCACGCTCGCCCGAGACGACGACGTTACAGCCGGTCTTTTTAGCCAATGGGACGCGTAAAGCGTGAACGTACAGATGGCAGCCTAAGCAGGGCGTATAGAAACCGTAACTTTCGAACAGCATCGAGACGTACCGGCCGTTCAAGACCCGCCAGAGCTCGGGCGCGCCCAGAGCGAAGGGGCTATAAACGGTAACTCCCGGCGCTTTTTCGGCCAGGAGCTTTTTTAAGACTTCCGCTTTTTCGAAGGGGACTAACCAGTCGCCGAACTCGGTTCCGGCGTAAACGATTGTTGGCACGACGGCGTCTATGTGCAGTTCGTCAACCGCGCGGACCGCCGCGGCGACGCTGTCTCGTCCAGCGACTTCCACTATCGCGGGGCGGTCGGCGTTCCGGAGGGCTTCAACCGTATCGGCGGAAAGCATCCACTCCGGTACCGGCGAGACAAGCTCGGGTTTATCCCGTAGGATATCGCCGAGACGGGAGTCCATCGGCTATTCCGGTTCTCCCGTTTCGCCCGCGGAGCCGAGTGTTTCGAAGTCCTCGAAGCGGTACAACGCCCAGCCCATGGAAGCGTCACCCCGGACGACCCGCCACCAGTACTGCCGCTTTTCTACGACGGTTATTAGCTCATCCTCGGGAACGAAACCCACGCGGCTGGACCACAGGTCCGGCTCGGTGTAGAGCGTTACGCCGTCGGGCGCCACTACCGTATAGGGTTCGTTTACTTCGGTTCGCTCTTCGGCGACCCGCGGTTCCGGCGGTACTTCGGTTTCGGATTCGTCGGACCCCGTTGACCCGAGAAAGGACACTATCCCTATAACCACGGCGCCTACCGCGATGGCAAGCATTATTAACCCTGGTTTAGGGTTCTGCGCGAGTTTGCGTAAGACGCTCTGGAAGTCGAAGCCGGCCTCCGGCGTCGCGTCGCCGGGTTCGGCACCTTTTTCAGCGTCCACGGCTTCGCCGAAGATGGCGCCGCACGACGGGCAATGGAAAAAACCGCTTGCCAGTTCCTCGGCGTCGGAGGCGTCCTCGTCAGGCATCGTGAGTTGATCGACGGTGCGGATGGCCACGCACTGAATGGGGATGCTGAGGGCGCTTTCGTTGGTCCTGGTGAAGACATCGGCGCTGGCCGTCATGCCGGGTCGCAGGGCATCGGTGGGATCGATGATGGTGATCTTGACCTCGAAC
>CBDUXC010000396.1:0-2504 GCA_965371065.1 uncultured bacterium | reverse complement strand
CGTCGGGCGACCATGAACCGCTGCCGGAAACTTCTTCCAAAAACGGCGTTATATCCCCGGTATCCATATACATAACATACATAGTGTTTTCCCAACTTTCACGGGATATCATACCGAAGGTCATCTTAGAACCGTCCGGCGAAAACCCGGCTCCCATACAATCGTGTTTGTCGACTTTCAATAACAACTCACGGCCGTCGTCGCCGTCGGCGGTTCCGGGAGGGAAAGACGGACCGAAGGGCCCGTCGTCGCAGCCAAGGAAAACAAACGCGGTCGAAAGTGTTACGAATATTACCCTACGCATATTTTACCGTCTTAATTCCGTTTTACGCGTTACGACATTATTATAACACAAAATTTAGATTTCGGCAAAAAGAATTCGGCGCGGTACGTTATCCCTTTTTTATCGCCTACGTAAATCGACTCTCCTCCTCTTCACCCAGGCCAAGTGCGTCAGCGAGGTTATTTAACCAACGTTACAGTCGAAAACTAAAACCCCCGCGGAAGCGGGGGTTTTTCCTTTCCCAACGTTAGGCGTTTATGATACAAATACATAAGCGTGAACGACTCAATAACCAGAATAATAAATAACCCGAAGTACGTGATGAACAAGGCGGCGGCCGTCGCCGAAACCGTCGTATACCGCGTTCGGGAGCTTTTGGGCGCCCGCGACGGCGCCGAGTGCCCGGTTTGCGGTTGGCGCGGCTACGCTTTCCGCTCGTTCACGAGCCCCGGCGTAACTTACCGGCGGCGCCGGGCCGTCTGCCCCGGCTGCAGTTCCCTCGAACGGCACCGCGCCCTCGCGCTACTCCTGGATTACCTGGGCGTTCCCGGGCCGGTACTATCTATATCGCCGGTCCCCGGGCTGAAAGTATTCCTTAAAAGGCGTAGCATGCCTTTAACAACTCTAGATATTGACCCGCGACGTGCCGACGTAACCGCCGACGTAACTCGGTTGCCTTTCGCCGACGGAGCGTGGCCCGTTGTAATATGCGTACACGTCCTGGAACACGTGAGAGACGACCGAACCGCCGTACGCGAGATAAGTCGGGTACTGACGCCCGGCGGCTACGCCGTCGTCCAGGTCCCGTGCGACCCGAACCTGCCCGAAACGGTCGAGTACGACGCGCCGGAACCCCTCGAAGAAGGGCATCTCCGGGCCTACGGCGCCGACTACGCCGAACGTTTGACCGCCGGGCTGCCGGCCGAGACTTTGAACGTACGCTCGAACCTTACGCCCGACGAATTATACCTTTACGGGATAAAAGACGCCGAGTTCCTGGTCGTCAGGAAGTAGACCTAAAGGCAACGGCGGAGAAGGATTTATATGGTATAATACGGTCTACTATAAAGAAACGAGGGTTCCGATATGAAAAACTTATTGCCGGTTATTGTTATGGTGTTCGCCGTCGTCAATTCGACGGCAGACGACGTACTGGTAATGGTCGAGTACGGAGACCCCGCCGAAGCGTACAAACTGCTCGACGGCGGCTGGCGCGTCGTCGAAGTACAACCCCGGTTCTGCCTTATCCGGTGTATGGAGGAAGAAGCCGAGAAGTTGCCCGGCGCCGTCATTGTCGCCGACGGCCCGGAGCGCGTATATCTCACGTGGTACCCGAAAGGTCCCGGACTGCCCGAAGCCGAGGGTGTCCGCACCGTCGCCGCGCCGGGGGACGTGAGCCTGGCGATTGGTAACGCCGCGGACGTCCTGGCCCTGGCGGCCATGGGCGCGGAGACGAAGTACGTAGGTTATAAAACAGTCCGGCCGCCGGCGCCCGCCGCGCCCCTCCGCCCGGTCAGGGAAGACCGATTCGTCCGAGCGATACTCGAGAACATCACGCCCGAGCGTTATCAAGAAATAGTCGAGACCCTGAGCGTCGGCGTCACGCCGTCGAGATACTCCCACAGCCCGCTCATCGTTCCGGCTACGAACTACATCCAAACCCGGTTCTGGGACGCGGGCCTGGAGAACGTCGAGCGCTGGGACTACACGTACGACCCCAACGACAACGACTACGTCGAAGACGTATTCTGGCTCAACGACCGGTTCGGCTGGATGGCCTCCTACTGGGGTTACGTCTGGTCCACCGACGATTACGGCGCCACCTGGACGGCGAACCTGTGCGGCGCCAACCTGTTTCAAGTCGAATTTACGTCCGAAGACGTCGGTTACGCTTCCGGTAAAAGCGGTTATCTCTTTCGCACCGAGGACGGCGGCGCCACCTGGACCGAGATAGATACCGGCGAATACGACGGTACGTTCTGGGGAATAGACTTCTACGACAGCCTAAACGGTATAATCGTCGGCGACGAAGCGACTTATTTCATCACCGGCGACGGCGGCTTAACCTGGGAACTTCGTACGATACCGGGCGCGCCCGGGCTCAACGGAGCGTTCTACTACGACAACGATACGGTCTGGGTCGCCGCGTACGAAGGGAAACTTTACAAATCTTCCGACGGCGGAACGACGTGGGAAGAACGTTCGAACGGAATTACCGGCG
>CBDUXC010000395.1:0-2521 GCA_965371065.1 uncultured bacterium | reverse complement strand
AACCCTTCCCGCGGTATTCTTTCAGGACACCCATAGCCATCACGCGGAACGCTTTTATTTTCTTCTTACCGAGAAGCCAGACAAGCCAACCGAAGGGAAACATTCGGCCGTTCATACGCCGAAGCGTTTCGCACACGTCCGGGATCGAAAGCGAGAATCCTACCGGTTCGTCATTTTTTTCGGCGAAAAAAACCAGGTCCGGATCGGCTATCTGCTTCAAACCCACCGCCATATGGTCAAACTCGGCATCGGTCATCGGTACGACGCCCCAGTTCTTTTCCCATATCCGGTTGTACAGTACTTTCACCCTGGCGATTTCGTCCTTGATATTTTTCATATTCAATTTACGTAACTTAATCCCATAACGCTTAGAAACGAGTTCGGCTACTCTTGCTAATTTTTCCGGAACCCCCTCGTACATATACTCGTAAGTTTCGCGCTTAATCTCGTACGCGTAGAGGTCCATCGCTTTCCGGAAGCCGAGCTGTTCCACGAAATCTACGTAATACTCGGGATTGTAAGTCATAAAAACGACCGGCGGCATTTCGAAACCTTCGATTAACAGCCCCACTTCTTCGTTCGTGGAAAAATTAGCCGGGCCCCGGAGCGTATCCATACCGCGCGCTCGCACCCAATCGCGCGCCGTCGCAAACAAAACCTCGGCTACTTCGTAATCGTCTATGACCTCAAAAAAACCGAAGAACCCGGTTTTCTCGCCATGGAACTCGTTATGGCGGTAGTTGATTATCCCGGCAATTGTACCGACTACCTCCCGCCCGCGCTTCGCAAGGAAGAGCTCCACCTCGGCGTGCTCGTAAAACGGGTTTTTCTTCGGGTTGAAAAAAGCCTTCCGCTCGAAGATTAAAGGCGGTACCCAGTTCGGGTCGCCTTTATAAACCTTCCAAGGGAATTTAATGAACTCCTTCAACTCACCTTTCGACTTCACGGGCGGTACGACGACAGGTTCGGCCATTGCATCTCCTGAACGGATCACCAATAATCTTACGGTCGGTTCATACCCGGTTAGTCTACTTGTAAGCTATCTCCGCGCTCTTTTCAATAAAAAAACCCGATCGGCGGACCGGGCCTTAACCTTCAAATACCGAAGCTTACTCGCCTACTGACCGTATACGAGCGTTAATACACCTGTACTTCGTTTATAACGCAAGGTACCTTCTCGTCGTCCGGCGCAGGACCGACCGTGAGGACAATCCACTCCACAGGTTCGGTACTACGTCGTTCAACAACGGCCACGGGGGAATCGTCGTCGAAAGCCAACTCTACCGCCGAACCGTCGCTCAATTCGGCGGTAACTACGGCCGGCCTAGCGGTTCTAATTAAACTTCCGTCTTCCATCGCTGGCTCGCTGTATATCTTCAGCCCGCGTACCGGTCGCGGCCGCGCGAAATCGATTTTAACGGTCCTTTCAGATAAAACGCCGTCAGTCTCCACGACCCAGACAGTCCCCAGATCGCCGTCCATCACGTTATCGGGATTATTATCATCAGCCGAAAGCTCACCCTTCTCCGGTTCCCGTTCCGTAATAGAATAAACCGGTATACTACCGCGAGCTTTCAAATCCAATATGCGTGTGTTAAATAACGGTTCGGGGGCTGCTCCGTGAACCGACGTTTCGACCTCCCCGTCGTCACTCTCGATAGTCGGACGCCCCGCCGAAGCCCTCTCGCCGATAACGGCGAAAGCTCGATCGTTCTCTATGAAGTACTCGTCGAATCTTACGCCGCTTATTACCAACGAAGTCTCGTTGCCCTTTTCGGAAAAGTAATAGACGTCAGTTTCGTATTCGCCCGTTTCAACCACCGCGTAGGCGGCGTCCCGTTCCGGCGCCGGGAACAAAGACACGTCGCGCCCGGGAAGCGGCGGCGACATCGCAACAGGCTCAGCAATCGGAAGCTTGTACGCGATTAACCTGACTTCGTCTTCGCCGAAATAAACGTAAGAAAACACAAGATCTCCGTCCGCGTTGACGAAGTACGGTTTTGTAAGCCCCTTATCGAACTCGCCGTAATCCTCCGACGCCGCGCCGAGATTAAAGGTAGTTACGCGTTTTATTTCGGTCCGGTCGCCCGACTCGACGGCAAAATAAATATATTCGGGGTTGGCCGCGAGCGGGAAAACTTTCTCGCCGGCGCTCGGTTCGTACAATACCCTTTCGTTCCCGCTTTCGACGACGATTATTTTACCGGTTTGAACCTCGACGAATACTACATCGGGACCGTCGTAGTACAAAACGCCGTTCCCGGCGAACACGATATGCTCCTGGCGTTCGGGTTCCGCCGGCGTTTCGGGCTTCGGGGATTTACCGCCGCCGCAACCGTAGCAAATGAGAAACGTTACGGAACAAGACAGAAACGCGATAATATAGGCTTTACATTTCATTCGGAATCAAAAACCCTTTTGCCCCGTAAACTTTCCGTTCCCTTTATAACATACCGATTATTAAATGTCCAATTTATTACGTTCTAATAAGCGTTTCGTTCCCTGTCGGCGTCGTCACTAC
>CBDUXC010000394.1:0-2533 GCA_965371065.1 uncultured bacterium | reverse complement strand
GGTAAACGGTTTATGATTTTCGCAACACCGCTGGCGAAACCCTTGATTGAAACGGTCTACTCAGAAGCCGTTCGCGCCGGGGTCCACATCGGACACAGGATTAGCATAGACGGGCTCGGAGATTACTTCTACCGTTACGCCGACGACGAACAGATGAACTTCGTTTGGGAAACCGAAAGACAGCTCGTCGAGGAAATGGACGCGGCGCTTTATATCGAGGGACACTACAATACCCGGGCCGCTTCCGGTTACGACCCTGCGAAAATGGCGGCGAGAGCGAAGGCAACAAAAGCGCTCTTCGAACGGCGCCAGAAGAGAGCGGCCGCCGGCGAGTTCAAGTGGGTTATTACCCTGTTCCCCACACCCGCCGACGCCCAGGAAGCCGATATGTCCACCCGCGACTTCGAAGATTTCGTTTACGCAGCGTACTTCTGCAACGCTGAAGACCCGGTCGTCGAATGGCGTAAGCTGGATGCCGAGCTTTCCTCGCGGGCGGCGTGGTTATCCGAAAGGGACGAGTTTCGCCTCGTCGCCGAGGACACGGACCTGACCTTCCGCACGGGCAAGCGCCGGTGGGAAACCAACGCGGGGCGCCATAATATCCCCGACGGTGAGGTTTGTACGGCGCCGATGGAGGATTCCGCGGAAGGTTTTATCCGCTTCAAATACCCGATTATATATAACGCCCGTGAAGTCGAGGATATATCGCTGCGTTTCGAGAAGGGTGTCGTAGTCGAAGCCCATGCACGCCGAGGGCAGGAAACGTTGGACGAAGTGTTGTTGATAGACGAGGGAACCCGTCGGCTCGGCGAAGCGGCGATCGGGTGTAACTATTCCATCGAAAAACATATTAAGAACATCCTCTTCGACGAAAAAATAGGCGGGACCGTCCACTTCGCTTTGGGGTTGTCGATTTTAGAGGTCGGCGGTACGAACATGTCGGGGGTTCACTGGGACATGATATGCGACCTTCGGCCCGGCGGCGAATATTATGCGGAAGGCGAGCTATTTCATAAGGACGGCAAATTCCTCAATATATAATAACGCGTTCCTATAGTCGAACGCTGTTTTATGAGTAAAACAACTCTAACGACGATTTTAGTCCTTTCGTTGGCCGTCGCCGGGATCGCGCCGACCTATGCGGACGTCGGTCCCGGGTTGGCGTTTACTCTCGAAACGCTCGGCGGCTATGGCGGAGGTTTCGCATTGGGTATAGCCGGCGTTCCCGTCGGCAACCTTCTTTTCACGAGAGAAGATTACGCCGGCGGCGGGTTAATCGGGTTTACCGTATTCTATCCAATAGGTTGCGGTCTAGCCGTTTACGGTATCGGCGAAGCGGCGTCGGGCGACGCACCGAACGACGCGGCCGCGTTGGGAGCGTCCCTGGGAGCCGCCGGAGGGGTGATGTTAACCGGTTATCTGGCGGGGCGCTGGAAAGGCGTAGTCATAGGTCTATTGGCGGCGCCGGTAGTTTCTACATTGGCGTATAATATTTTCCGCGGTAACGAAATCGACGGCGGTGTCGAACCGGCCGACGGCTTCTACGTATCATATTCTTTCGGTTTCTAAAAGTACGCGAAGCCGGGTAAGAACACGATAAAATCCTGAATGGGTAATTATACTTTTATAGACCATACGGCCGACGTCGGCATAGAGGTCGAAGCGGCCGACCGAACCGAGCTCTTTTCCCTGGCGGCCCGCGGGATGTTCGCGATTCTCTGCGACGTCGAAAAGGTGAAATCGGTTCGCGAAAAAAAGCTCGAGTTGGCATCAAACGACCTTAAAGGGCTGTTACACGAATGGCTTGCAGAGCTCCTTTATATATACGACGCGGAGTTCGAAATATATACCGAATTCGAGTTCGAATTCGACGCCGATGGAAAGAAACTCACGGCCGTGGCCCGAGGCGAAGACGCCGACGACGAACGACACGGGCTCCACGGCGAAATAAAAAACGTTACCTGGTGCGATTATACGGTCGAAGAAAAACCCGACGGTGGTTTCTTCGCCAGGATAGTGTTTGACCTGTAACATGTCCCTGTTTATAGCCTGGCCCGTCCATACGCAAGCACGGGTATTTCGTACGAAGTCGGGATGCGCTTAATAATTGCCGACAGACGATTTATAAGCTGGCTGCGGTCCGCCGGGTATATAACGATTATAATTTCGATAATCGTTTTCGCCGTATGGGCATATATACGGCACCGGGGGGCGAAAATACCGGAGCCAACACCACTCGTAAGAAAGGAACGTCCTCCGCTGATTGTCGCTTCGTGGGAGGATCGTTTTACCTTCGCCGACGAACGCGAGTTTTTCGCCCCGCCGGCCTTCCCCTGGAGCATGAGCTCGATAGGCCAAGCGCTATTAGCCGAGATTACTTACGTTACTGTAATATCCGAACCTTCGCCGGAAGAACCCTCAGAGCTTATAGGTGAAAGCACTTCGGAAAACGGTAAAACGTCCGAGGCCGAAGATGAGATGCTCCCACGTTCCGAACGGTCGGGACGGGTGGCGTACGTGG
This sequence comes from uncultured bacterium, assembly GCA_965371065.1. Taxonomy (GTDB): domain Bacteria; phylum RBG-13-66-14; class B26-G2; order WVWN01. The sequence goes on along the minus strand of CBDUXC010000394.1, from coordinate 12 downwards.
ATATTATCAAGA
>CBDUXC010000393.1:0-2534 GCA_965371065.1 uncultured bacterium | reverse complement strand
CACGAGGTACGGCAAGACCACTACAACCACCGCCGATGACCGGAACTGGCGTACCGACAACCTGCGCTCGTCGATTACGATGGAGCCCACCAAGGATTTGAGAATCACGCCGTCGTACCGCTACCAGGATATAATGGACCGAACCGATTGGACCGAAGAGTCGTTTAACGAATCGTGGGGCTTCAGGACCGGCTACGACAGGGTGAAAGGGCTCCGACCGAATTTTTCTTACACGAGCAACTACCGGGAGACGATAACCGAAGCCACGACCGGCGAAGGCGGCGACACGACCGGAACAGGAAACGTTCTGGGGCTGGGCGGCGCGAACATCGGCCCGAACGATACTCTGGAACCGTCGGTAACGTCCGACACCACAATAAGCTGTCCGATAAACGTAGGGAAGCTGAGCAACGGAAAGACGAAGGGGATAAACAAGCTGACCATCTCGCCCAGTTATTCGCTGGACCGGAGTTCTTCGTATGAGGGCCTGACCGGGCGCCCCAAACTCGGCTACCGGACGGGCTTTACCACAGCAATCGGAGGTGCGGGCGCCCCCAGGACCAGCCGGATACGGCACTCGGTTTCCCTGCGAAACCGGTTCCATCCCTTCGAGTTCCTGAGCGAACGGGTAGGAACCAAATGGGACAGCTGGGACTTCATCCAGGCCGACGTAGACTACAGCTATACGTACGAACGGAGCCTGACGACCGGTACGCCGGCGGTAAGCAGAACCCAGATATTCCCGGACGTTACGCTGAAGTTGACGGGTACCAAAAACTTTCCTATCGCGTCGAGGATATTAAAACGTTCCACGGTTACGGTAGGTTACCAACGTAAAAAGATCCTGCGGGAGAATATCACCCGGGAGACGCAGCACTCGCCGTACGTAAGCTGGCGCGCTACCTGGCCCGCGGGGCTGCGCACGAATACCGACCTCAGTTACGAGCTCACCGACGTCAGGTATCTTGAAGAAACGTACCAGGATTCCCGGTATAACTGGGAAAAAGAAAAAGCGATGAACCCGTCCTTTACGGTATATTATGACCTGGCGATGGCCAAGGGCTTCAAAATACCTTTGATCGGAACCCTGCGGTGGCGAAATGAACTGAACCTGCAGGGGACCGTAGAACTGGTTCGGACCCGTGTTGAACAGGGCATAAACGACAACACGGACCAGTGGAAGTACTCGGTCTCCGGCGGGTACTACTTTACGACCAACCTGCGAATGGACATCACGGGTTCATACACCACTTATCGCAACCTGTCTCAGGTCGGAACCGACTACAGTACGATAGGCGTCCAGGGGAACTTCGAGATAATATTCTGAACCCCCGGAAGCGTTACGCGGTTTTGCCCTCCGCGTAAAAAAAACTTGACACCGTTTTTCTTTTCGTATATGCTGGCCGAACGTTTAATCGTTTCGACCGAGGAAGGACGGAGGTTAATTCCGGATGCTCGAGATGATATATAAAGGCGGCCCTTTAGTGGCAGGATTGGCGTTTCTCTCAGTCCTAGTCGTCGCCTTCGCCCTCGAACGGATATGGGTGATAAACCAGGCCACCGGCAAGATAAAACCCGATAATTTCCTCGAGATGATCCGTGAAAAATTGGGGAAAGCCGACATAGAGGGCATCAGGTCGCTGTGCGACCGGCAGCGCGGTTCCGTAGGCCGAGTCATAAAACAGGGCGTCGACCGCTACGAGATTCTCAAGGGCAAGCTAGACGAACAACGCCTGAAGATAGAGCTCGACCTGACGCTCAACGAGGCGGGCGCGATGGAAGGCGCCGTACTCGAGCGGAACATGATACCCATCGCGACGATCGGTTCGATATCCACGATGATGGGGCTGCTCGGAACGGTTATCGGGATGATCCGCGCTTTTTCTGCGATTTCGGCCAGGGGCGAAGGCGCCAAAGTCGCGTCGACTCAACTGGCCCAGGGCATCGCGGAAGCCCTGGTCAATACGGCCGGCGGTCTTATAGTCGCGATTATCGCGATCGTATGCTATAACTACTTCCTCTCCAGGCTCGACAGGATTAACTTTGTAATGGGCGAATCGTCAAGCGAACTCGTTACCGAGCTTATACTGATAGAAAAGGAAAAGATATACGAGAAAGAATAAAACGGTTTCGAAATATACCTTATATCTAAGGAGATGACCGGGATATGAGAAAGATACTTCTATTGGCTATGACCGTATTCTTCATAATCTACGGTATATGGTGGATAACGTTCTTCTTTATATTGGGCAACAACGTATCCTTCTCCTTTACGGCGATGGCGCTCGCGGGCGGCGCGGAGCTGATGGAGGAAGGCGAGTTTAATACGGAGAACGCCAGCGGTTTGGGCGTCGCCGGCGCGATCCTCGCGCGCGGCGGCGGTATCGTCGACTTCCTCGTATTCCTGTTACTGTTAAAGTTTACGTTCATCGTCGACCGGTGGTTCTACTTCTTATTCGCCCGCGGTAAATTCAACGAAATTAAACTGATGAATGAAGTACGAGCTAACGTCCTCAAAAACGATTTCGACGGGG
>CBDUXC010000392.1:0-2538 GCA_965371065.1 uncultured bacterium | reverse complement strand
ATTCGAAGGAATCTCATTGGCCTATGCACGACTGGGGCGCGGCGCAGTGGTTCGAGGCGCCGGCCGGCGGATGTCACATCCTCAGCGCTTCTTTCTACGTCGATGAGAACGGGACCAAGGACGTGGGCGTGTGGGATAATGACGACGGGGGAACTTACGATTTGCCCGGTACCCTGCTGGGTTCGGTCTCCCACGACTTCAACTACGGGACGTCTTCGACCTGGTCCGACTACGTGGACCTCACGGACCTTGGGATTACTCTAACCAGCGGCGAGAAGTTCTGGGTGGGAATACCTCCCAGCGCCGGTGCTTTTCCTTTCGTAGGGACGGATACTACGGACCCGGACCACGGACACGCTTATAATTACAGCGGCAACTGGATTCCGGGTCTGGTTTGGGACCTAATGGTCCGCGTCAAGATCGACGACGACATGGACCCGCCGTACGTCGACGGTCAGGACCCGGCGCCGGGTCGTACAGGTGCGGATCCTGGTACCGACATAGTTTTCCATTGCATGGACGACGACAAGGGTGTGGATGTGACGACCATCGACTTCTCGGCCGACGGCGGCACCAGAGGCGACGTTTCGGGTTCGCTTGCTATCGACGACAGCGACCCCAACGACGTTATCTGCACCTTCACGCCGGACAGCGACCTGCCCGAGGGCGAGACTATAACCTGTACGGTCCCCGGGACCCTCGCCGACGGCCTGGGCAACGAGATGGGCTCCGACGAAGTATGGTCTTTCACGGTAGGAGACGTAGCGAGCGTGGACGACGCGTCTCTGGGCGAGATCAAGGCCGGGTATCACTAAGCGCATCCAGACCTGAATCAACAGGCGGCCGAGAGGCCGCCTTTTTCGTTATCTTAAAAGTAATACCGCCCGATTCATCGGGCGCTTGTGTTAATAGCAATTCGAAACAGAGAAGCGGCGGATTTTATATCCGCCGGCGTATTAATCGGGTAGCGGGAATCTCCAGATCCCCGACGGCGATTTGGAAATCGCCGCTACCCTATTTTTCCGCAGCGGCCGAGGGGCCGTTGTTTTAAAAGGGCCGTCGTTAAAAAAGATTTGACAGCTCCCGTCATCTGTAGTAGGTTGAAGATAACGCAGAAGGAACGGTATATAAAATCGTCTAAGGAGGAAAGGGGTATGAGAAACGCATTGTTGTTTTTAGTTGTGTTGGCGGTAGCGGCGCCGGCCCTGGCCGGTCGGACGGAAACCATCCTGCAACAGTCCGACGATTCGATGGAAATGGCTTGGCCTATGAATAACTGGGCGTGGGCTCAGTGGTTTGATGCGCCGGCCGACTGTCACATCGTCAGCGCTTCGTTCTATTGTATGTACAACGGGACTAAAGACGTAGGCGTGTGGGAAGACGCCGCGAGTGTACCGGGGACCCTACTGGGTTCGGTCTCCTACTCCTTTACCCCGGGGGGCTCTGAGACCTGGTCCGACTACGTGGACCTTACCGGCCTCGGGCTGACGATGTCCGGCGCCGAGAAGTTCTGGGTGGGTATCGATTATAGCGCCGGAACCTATCCTTATTTGGGGTTGGATACTACCAGCCCGAACCACGGGGTTGCTTACTCGGCTAACGGTACTTCCTGGTCCTTTATTTCGTCCTGGGACCTGCTGGTCCGGGTCAAGATAGACGACGACATGGACGGCCCGTACGTTGACGAGCAGGACCCGGCCGACACTACTTGGGCCCCACCCGACACCGAAATAGTCTTCCACTGCAATGACGACGATAAGGGCGTGGACAGCGATACTATCGACTTCTCCGCCGACGATGGTACAAAAGCCGACGTACCTGGTTCCCTCGATGTCGACGACAGCGACCCCAACGACGTGGTTTGCACCTTCACGCCGGACAGCGACCTGCCCGACGGCGAGACTATAACCTGTACTGTGCCGAGCACATTAGCCGATGGCTTGGGCAACGAGATGGGCGACGACGCGGTCTGGTCCTTCGGCGTAGACGGAACCGCGCCGACGATCACCCAGGAGTATCCGACCGGCGGCCGGAGCGAAGGCGGTACCGTAACGCGTACGACTACCGTTAACCCGGGAACCCGTGTTAGTAAAGCTACGGTCTCCGACGGCGAAACCAGGACCGGCGTGGACCCGAGCACGAACATCGGCTGGCATGTAGAGGACAACGCGGCCGGCTGCTTGTTCGAAGAATGCGTATATACGGTCAAGGTCGGCGGCAGCGACGTCCCCGTGGCCGAAAACATCACCGACGACGGGACGACCGACGTAACGGTCGAGCTCGACCCGGACTCGGACTTCAACCCGGGTGACGTGGTCGACGTTTCGGTACAGGCGACCGACATAGCCGGGAACGCGATGGACGCGCCGTACGAGTGGTCGTTTACTATAGGCTACTCGACTGTGGACGACGCGTCTCTGGGCGAAATTAAAGCAGGTTATCACTAAGCGCATCCAGACCTGAATGAAAGGGCGGCCGCAACGCCGTCGTTTTTTAGAGGGGCTTTCGCTAAAAAACTTTTAACTGCTCCCTTCATCT
>CBDUXC010000391.1:0-2539 GCA_965371065.1 uncultured bacterium | reverse complement strand
CCACCAGCGCTTCATAAACTTCCCGGAAAACGACGCCGGTTTCATTGGCCAATTTAACTGCCGAGTCGTACTCCGGGTGCAACTTCACCGTACCGTCGGGCAACCGCCCGACCTTCACGTTCCCCACGCCGTATTCAGTTTCGACTTCTATTACCTCCCGCGGGAGCACTTTACGTTCCTCAACCCTATATCGTACGCCGAAAGTGCTCGTATGGCGGAGTATAAGTTCAGCGAATTCGTCGATACTCCCGGGGTCACTCAGAATAGTTAATAATACGCCCGGGCGGCCCTTCTTCATATATACAGGCGTCGTGAAAACATCAAAAACACCCGCTTCCAACAATAAACCGGCGGCGCGAGCCAGAGCTTCGCCGGTCATATCATCAACGTTTGCTTCGACCACGGCCACCTGTTCTTGACCGCCTTCTACTGCCTTCCCCTACGTAGGCGGCAATAGCGTTCGGGAAGTCCCGTAGGGCTTCCAGCGCCTTCTCGACCGGCAGTTCGCCGTCCTTCACCCGGGTAAGCAGCTCCTCTAAATACTCCCTGTCCACTCAGTTATCCGCCGCTTATACTTGAGCCGCGGACGAGGACTGCGGCGCCGACGTCGTTCGCCGCATTTCGTCCAGAACGTTTATATATTCCTCCCGCGACGACACGGCCGCGCTTTTTTCTCGTAACTTCCGCGCGCCGGGAAACCCTTTAGCCAGGTTAATGACGAACTTACGGATAATCTTAGCGGCGCGTTCTTCGCCGTACGACTCGGCCTTCAAATCGAACAGCCGAACGTACGCGTCAACCAGAACGTTCACGCTCGCCGCCGGCGGTTCGACCCCGGTGCGGATATATTCGCCACCTCTCGCGACCAAGTCCGGTGCCCTTAAAGCAGCTCTTCCAACCATTACGGCCACTGCGCCGGTATGCTCTAGCAGTTCCTTGGCCTCCGACGGCGTTGTTACGTCGCCGTTCGCGATGACCGGAATCTCGACTTCGTTTACAATCTCGGCGATTCTATCGGGGTCGCTCCGCCCGGAAAACCCTTGTGCCACCGTTCGCCCGTGGACCGCGACGCAAACTACGCCCTCGCGTTCCAGGACTTTCGCGACTTCGGGACCGTTGACCATATCGTCTGACAATCCTACCCTGATTTTCGCCGTAACCGGGACGGGGGACGCTCTAACGACCGCCTTAATCACTTTACGCAGTAACTTAAAGTCGGCCATGAGCGCCGCGCCGGCCGATTGGCGGTGGACTTTTCGTACAGGGCACCCCAAGTTGATATCCACCAGGTCGAAACCTGCTTCGGTTACCTGCCGCGCCGCTTCGGCCATCGCGTTCGGGTCGGCGCCGAAAACCTGCCCTGCGACGACGTCGGCGTCGTCCGGCCCCTTGCGGAGTATCGCGGTCGACGACCGGTTTCCCACCGTAAGCCCTTTGGCCGACACGAGCGGCGTTACCGCCAGCGGGCATCCAAAGCCCGCTACAACCGCCCGAAACGGATACTCGGTATACCCGGCCATCGGCGCAAGCGCGACTCGCCCCGGAACCCGTACGTCGCCGATATGGAAACCTTGTTCTTCCGTCAATTATAAACCGTACCCGACGGTTAAAACGAAGTCTATGTAGCCGGTCGAAAAACGATTCTTCTTGATGGAACCGCGGCGCCCGTACATCAATGCGGCGTCTATGTATCCGCGGCCGCCGAAAGCGTTCCACCCGCCGCCGACCGAATAGAACGTTCCGTCGACCGAGCCGCGGGACGCTTCCCGAAACAGCGCGGGTTTTAATGCGAAGCCGCCTCGCACGGTACCGCCGCTCAGGGAGTATTCGAAGCCGACCATGTAGTACGCCGCGTCCCTCGCTACGCGTTCGAGCGTATAATCTATGTCCGCGTTTTCCGACGTCATCTTATTCGCGAAGTTATAAACGCAATCACCGTGGACCGCGAAACGCTTATAAAAAAGCGAGCCGGCAGCTCCTACCTGCGGAGCGAAGCCCATAGAATACGAAGGCCTGTCGGAAACGTTTACGCGGGCGCCCCGGCGCCCGACGGCGCCCACTGCAAAACCATATCCCTCTTTGTACCGCTTCGTATATTGAAACCCGACGCGCAAGTCATATCCGAAAAAACCAACGTCGAAAGAGCCCGCAGACGGCGCCGACGTGTCGAAGTCCTGACCTCCCCAGAGGATATCCGTCGAAAAACCGAGCGCCGCAGAACCCAAAGCGACCGCGAAGCCGGGCGTTACCGAACGAACGGCGCCGGCGCTCTCGGCGTACCCGCCGCCCGACCTGTCGCCAGCCGAAAGTTTCAAATCGTAAGGCACCCAATACGCCGCGCCTATATATAATCGGTTTTTTACGACCGGTAAACCGAAAGCCGCGTAAGAATCATTAAAAGAATTAGTGGACGCTTCGGCCTTGGGATACGACGAATCGGCCTGCCAGCGGAACGCCCTGTTTTCGTAGCCGAAACCGCCTTCGAACGACGTACTCTTGAGCCCCGCTAAACCCGCTGGATTATTGACTACTGCGGACG